>JANMVC010000167.1:0-13074 GCA_031392315.1 Pyrinomonadaceae bacterium
CCGCGAGGACTCCACTTCCTCTGCCTGAATGCCGACATCGAGCGCCAGTTTGAATTTGTGCAGCAGACCTGGGTTAACAATCCCGTGTTTGGTGGTTTGGACGGCGAGGTCGATCCGCTGGTTGGAAATCTAACGAAGGGCGATGAAATCTTTACTGTCCAAGCCGACCCGCTGCGTACGCGCATACATAACCTTGAGCGGTTCGTCACCGTGAAAGGCGGTGCCTACTTTTTCCTGCCCAGCCTGCGGGCACTGCGATATTTGGCGAGTTTATGAATCGTTGCCGGAAGGCAACGCGAGAGTGACTCATGCCGTTGAAATGTCCTGGGCCTTAACGTCATAAGAAGGTAGAGGAGCAGTCATTATTCGGACCGTAGATCCGTTCGAGGACTTTTAATCTCACCGCAACCCTGCGAGTAATTCAAAAGGAGACCAAATGAAACCTAGAAGAATTCCCAAGCTTCACATCCTGGGGCTGGTTGTATTTTCACTTTTACTTACCGCCTGCCCTCAGGAAAACCCCAACGATCCACTAAGAAAATATGCGAAAGCCGTGGACAACATGGCCGGAGCGATCAACTCGATGATCAGGGCTAAGCGCAGTCTCGCAAGCGACGGGCGCATCACGCCGGCCGAAGATCTTACGCTGACCAAAGCATTGCTCGTGGCAAACGAAGCAGTCTCGGTGTTTCACAAGCGCGTGAAATCCTTGACCGCGGCACCCGACGCCTCGACCAAAGCCGAGCTAATTTCGTTGTTGAATAATGTGACCACGGCCGTTGACGATCTAAACAACCAGGGCGTGATCGGTGTCGGCAATGCCGAGTCGAAACAGAAACTGGCCCGATTCATCGCCACGCTCAAAGCGGCCATAACCGTCTTTAGCGGGCTGTGAACATAAGGCCGCAGTGAATCAACATTAACTCACAAAAATGGAGGTGTAATAGTGGACTGGTTAACGATAATCACAAATCTGCTTCCGCTCCTACCGGGCGGCGGCGGTCAGGCAGGGGCCCTGGCGCAAATAGCCGCGGACTTAATTCAACGCATCAAGTCGCAGAGCGGAATGACCACCGAGCAAATTCTTGACCGCGCGGGCGTAACTCTCGACGATAACAAGCGGATGCTTTTGGAAGACCTCGAAAGGCTTCAGGGCGCCAATCCCTAGGGCCAGGCTAAAGCGATCCACGCATTACATGGAGGGCGCTGCGGCACAGCGTTTCCGTGCGTCTTCGTGGATCGCTTTTCTTTTCTGGGTAGTAGGGCAGTTTCAAACGTGGCACGGGCGTCCCGCCCGTGATCACGCGCAAGATGCGCGTGCCACAACAAACTGACCCACTACTTGTTTCTGCCGTCTCTTGCTTTGGCTCACCCGTTTCGTGCTAATCTGGAATCCCCCGACGTTCCACCCCAATAATCTCACTTCGAATAACTGACCAAATCACGACGGCCAACTGATCGCCAGCCGTTTGGTGAGGTAGCCATGGACGCCATTTCCAGCTCAATTTCCGCAAACATCTCGGAAGACTCCGCAGCCGCGCAGCCAGGTCCGGCACAGACGATCCTCGTGATCGAAGATTATTGTGATACGCGGGAACTCTTGTCTGCTTTGCTTCGCAACCACGGCTACCACGTCGTCGAAGCGGAAGATGGAATTGAGGGCATATTGAAAGCGGGCTGGTTATATCCAGACCTGATCTTGATGGACCTGTCCCTACCCGAAATGGATGGCGTCGAGGCGGCCTCACGCATTCACGCGCAGGCAAAGCTGTCCCGCATTCCCATTTTCGTCGTCAGTGCGTATCTGACTGAGGAAGTCGAACGAGACGTGCGTGCGGCCGGCTGCGTGGAGGTGTTTACGAAGCCGTTTGACCCACACGCGCTGCTGGAAAAGATCCGCACTACGCTCGACGGCCGCTAGAGCGAGGGTCAAGGACGGGTAACTGGCTCAGCCGAGTGCCCAATTTGCCGGAAAGCCGCAAGGCTTTCCATTTCATGGGGCGGGTCTTGCTATCTGGCACTTCGGCGATTACAAAACGGCGGTCTCATGCAACAACTTCCCGCTGGCAAAACGTTGCGCGCCAAGTTGAGAAGCATCAATCAGGTCGGAGCGGCCATGCAGAATCAGATCAGCGCTAATGCGCCCCGACGCGGGGGAGTGCATCACGCCGTGACCGCTGAATCCATTCACAAAATAGAGTCCTGCGACTTTTGGCGCCGGTCCAATGATGGCATGATGGTCCGGCGTCATTTCGTATAGCCCAGCCCAGGCGCGGCGTGGATTCACTTCCGCTTCAGCCAAACTCGGTACGCGATCAGCCGCACGCGTTAAAATCTTCTCTACAAAGGTTGGATCAAATTCCGTTTTGAACCCTGGAGTTTCCTGTGGGTCATTCCAGGCCAGCAGGATGCCTTTGCCTTCGCGGCGGAAGTGGAAGCCGCTCGACATGTCGATAACCATGGGGAAGCGTTGCGGCAAACCGGAGAAGGGTTCAGTTGGGACCAGTTGACGTCGCAAAGGGACGACCGGCAGCTCGACGCCCGCGAGGCGCGCGACTTCAGCGGCCCACGGGCCAGCGGCGTTGACCACAATTCGGGTCGAAACGAAACCGCGCGTGGTCATGACGCCGGTGATGCGCCGGCTCGGGAGCCCTATGGTTGGGAGCGCGTTAGCTGGGAGCGGGAGCGCATTAGCTGGGAGCGCAGGCATCCTGCCTGCAATGAGCGCGTCAGCGCGCACCGGCTGTTTACCCTTAGCTGCCGTAACGTTTTCGCGAGCTGCGCTCGCGTTTGCAGGCAGGACGGCACCCCGCTCGGGCTGCCCGAGCGGGGACCCCGCGATGCCTGCGCTCCCAGCGTCAGGTGCCACTTCGATCCCGGTGACCGTTGTATCGAGCCACAGCCGCACGCCGCGTTCGCGTGCCTTGAGCATGAATCCCATCATCACGCTGTGTGGATCGACGAAGCCATCCGTTTGGCAAAATGTGCCGCCGATAATGTCGTCAGTGCGGAGCTGCGGAACAAACGCTGCGATGTCTGCGCGCGAAACGATCTCGACATTGGTAACGCCGAGCGCCATTTGTCGTTCGCGATTGGCGGTAAGGTACTGGAGGTGACGTTCGTTTGTGGCGCAAAAAAGATAACCGTGTGCGCGATAGTCGGCTGGATGACCAACCTCCTCATCGAAGCGCGAAAAGAAATCGATCGAGTAGCGCGACATCTGAATGTTAACTGCCGTCGAAAACTGCGCGCGCACACCGCCCATGCTTTTTCCAGTTGAACCTTTCCCCTGGTGGGCTTCGCGTTCGATGACGAGCACATTGGTGCAACCCTGTTCAGCGAGATGGTAGGCCACGCTCGATCCCACGATCCCACTGCCGATGATTACCACGTCTGCCGTTTCAGTCATATTTGTCGCGGCGAAAGATCAGCCTATAGAATAGTCGGGCGAGCATAAGCCGAACGCCTTTCCAGATACAACAGGAGCCGCACAATGGATCTGCGCTTTCCGATCGGGCCGTTTAGTTTCACCGGGACACTGTCCGAACACGACCGCCAATCGTTGATCAGCGAAATAGCCGCTACGCCGGAGAAAATGCGAGCCGCAGTTGCGGGACTGAACGACGAACAACTCAACACTGAATATCGCCCCGAAGGTTGGACTGTCCGCCAGGTTGTTCATCACGTTCCCGAAAGCCATCTCAACAGTTACACGAGATTTAAGCTGGCCATCACCGAAGACGAGCCTGTGATCAAGCCCTACTTCGAAGACCGCTGGGCCATGCTCGACGACGCGCGTACCGCGCCGGTTGATCTCTCGCTGGATCTGCTTGATGCGCTTCATAGGCGCTGGGTGTGGTTTCTGCGTTCCCTCCAGCCGTCAGATTTTCAGCGGACGTTTCGTCATCCGGAATTAGGAGTGGTCAGCCTTGATAAGAATGTTGCGCTCTACGCCTGGCACGGACGACATCACGTGGCGCACATCACTTCGCTCCGCGAGCGAATGGGATGGTGAACCAGACGGCAGACGGCAGGAGCAGTCGGCAGTCGACAGAAGTAGGTCAGTACCGCCTGCGGTTGCGGGCGGGCCATGGCTTAGACTTTAAGGCAAGTTGCCTCCAGACAGGTAAGTCAAAAACTAATGCTGAAAACTTTCGATTGTCCGAAATGCGGTGCTCCGGTGAACTACGATCAGGATGTATTGGGCGCGAATCTCACCGCGCGCTGCTCTTACTGCAACAGTTCGCTTTCAGTGCCTGATGAAATGCGTGGACGCCCGGCGCATGTGATTCCTCACGTGACAATCGACCTTCGCAATACGGGCGCGCGCGCCACCAAATGGATTGCCCTTATCATTTTGATTCCAGTCGTCGGCGTCCTTATCGGCGTGATCGCGTTGGGCGGATTCCTCGCTCCATTGCTTCGCGGCGGCAACAATACTGCTGACAAGAAGTCGATCATCCCGAACATCCCCTGGCCCGCTGGGCCCGCCGCGAAAGACCAGGCCAGTGGCGCCGCTAAACCTCTGCTCAGTTTTGGTTCCGAAGGAATCGGGCCGGGAATGTTTAAAGACGCGCGCAGCATCGCCGTCGATGGTTCTGGAAAGATTTACGTCGGTGAATACCTCGGCGGACGCATACAGGTTTTCGATCCGGCCGGAAAATTTCTGACCCAGTGGACCGTTGATCCGAAAATGCCTTTGCGGGGAATGGCCGCGGACAGGAAAGGAACCGTCTACATTGTGCAGCGTGGCAGGATTACTAAGTACGAAGGCGAAACCGGCAAACTACTCGGCGAGTTGGCGTATCCAGGTGGCAATGGCTTCGACGACCTCACTACTGCTGCCGATGGAGGCTTCGTCGCGGCGTGGTACAGCAACCGCGACGACATCGTGCGTTTTAGTTCTACGGGAGAAGTGACGCGCACGATTCGCGCGGCGATTAGTTCGACCAGTGGCGATTCTGAACTAAACACCCGCGTGGCTATCGACGGCCTCGGAAACATTTATGCACTCGGGACTTTCAACAATGCGGTCTTCAAGTTTGGTCCTGATGGAAAGTTTTTGACGCGCTTCGGCGATGGCGGAAATGAAGCGGGCCAGTTTCGCGCAGCGTTTGCAGTCGCAGTCGACGGCCAGGGACGCGTTTACGTGAGTGACATCAAGGGCATTCAGGTGTTTGACGCAAACGGCCGCTACTTGAAAGTTTTCAAGGCCGAGGGCCTTGCGTTCGATATGGAGATTAACGATAACAACGAGATGTTCATCGCCGCGCGAAATAAGGTGCTGAAGTATGCGCTAACTGCCGACTAGCATCCCAGGTGTATTGAGTACACGCTTTAGCTTGCGTGTCTTGGGCCGCAGCAACCTAATGGTTGTACTCTATGCGCCTGTATGTCGCGTAATCGCATTTCGTGCGCCAGCCGACCCCTCCAGCAATTGATTGACACCCCAATCAAACTAATATACAAACCTCCCCGCACGTCTCACGCATTACATCAATAACCAACAGTTACTTGCACTCGACTCAAACTTGGAGGAGGTCTCATGAACCAAAGAAAGTCTTTGCGCATATTGTTTCTGCCAGTTTTGCTCGTCGCTGGCTTTGGTATGACGAGTCTGGCTATGTGGAGCGGCCGACCAGATCCTGCTGCTGCAAACGCCCAGGCAAAGCCAAAGCCGCCGTTTAAGCCAACCAAGTTTAAGCCGGCCTGCGCGAGTCCCACCTATCCCATGCCGGCTCCGGCGAGTGCTCCGGCGATTGATTCGCTGTGCGGACTTTCGGGCGCGGGTGCTGGTCCTGAGGGGACGCAGGATATGGTGAAGAATAACTTTTGCGCGAAGGGAACTCCGGAGGAGGTCACGGTTGCTGACCTGACTGGTTTGCAGTCGAAGGTCGTAGCCAACCGCGCCATTAACTTTGGGAGCGCCGGCCAGGGCACGAGAAAGAAAGGCCCAACTGTAAACCGCGCGCCGTTGAAAAAATTAGGCGAGGGCAAGCTTGTCACGTTGAGCAAAGTTTACGTCTTGATCGCGCGGCAGGAAGGCGGGGAGAGTGTTAACTGCGGAAAGAACGTCGAGAATCATGCGGCACTCCACGACATTCATATCTCGCTCGTTAGTTCGCCCGACGAAACCAGCGAATGTTCTAGTGTCGTGGCGGAAATGAGTCCACATCATCGGCCCGACAGTTGGACGCATGGCAATGTCGAGAAGGTGGCGAAGGCAAAGTTGCCGGTCCGGGTTACGGGCCAACTCTATTTCGATTCCAGTCATTTTCCGTGTAGCGGTGGGAAGAGCGCAGGGCAGGGTAATCCCAGCCGAGTCTCGCTTTGGGAGATTCATCCGATCTACAAATTTGAGGTCTGCACTGCCGATTGCGATGGCGACGGCACTTGGGTGACTTTGGATAAATGGGCGGCGCAGTGACGAGACAGCCGGCAGGAGCAGACGGCAGAAAGCAGACGGCAGAAAGCAGACGGCAGACGGCAGACGTCAGACGGCAGACGGCAGACGGCAGGATGTGGAAGTCAGAACGAGATAGCAAGATTTCGCTACTTCTATTGACAACCTGGAAAACTAAACCTATCGGTGACTGCCGACTGCCGACTGCCGACTGCCGACTGCCGACTGCCGAATGGAATAAGGTAAAGTGTCGCCATGAAAGCTGGAGACACTTTGATCTGGTCGCGCACATTTACTGAGGAAGAAATCCAACTCTTCGCCCGGCTTTCGGGCGATGAGGGTGAACATCATCTGGTTCCGGATAACCAGGGCCGGTTGATGGCCCACGGCCTGCTCACGGCAACTTTGCCCACGAAAATCGGCGGCGACTTGAATTTCATCGCCCGTCAGATCACCTTCGAGTTTCTTCGTCCGGTGTTTGCCGGGGACACGATTGATTGTGAAGTGACGCTGGTGGCGCTGGAGCCGGAGGAACAGTTTACGCGGCTGACCTCAAAGTGGGTTTGCCGCAATCAGCACGGGAAAGAAGTGATGACCGGAGGAGCGCGCGGGGTGGTTCGGATGAAAGCAGAGGAGACAGATTTGCCCTGACTCGCCTGGCAAATCATTGACTTGAGATTACGTTTGATATAAAAGCCTCGCGCTGGTTAGTAGTCTTACCGCAGCCTCCGGAGCCTTGCAGTCCGGACTGTTAGCTCTCGTTCATATCGAAAGTCCAAACCGAACCCAGCAGATCGGTTCGGAATCTATGGAAATAACACATCATGAAAAAGACAACTTCTCACTCATTCCTCGCGGGCTCGATGTTGCCACTCGGACTGATAATCGCCACCTCCTTCCTGGTCCAGGGGCAAGTTAGTAGTCCTCAGGCCACGCCGGCGCCAGCGCGCGCGAATACGCCAACAACCGCAGCCACCGCAGCGGAACCATTAGCGGCCTCCGCCGGGTTGCCGGTGGCGTCGCCAGGTCTGTCGCCGAAAGTGACGCGCATTACCGATGGACACCTTGAACTTGACGATATCGTCGATGTTGAGGTGGAGGGTCTGGCAGAGTGGGCGGCCACAAACGATACCTCGAAGCTTGTGCCCTACATCAACGGCCGCGCGATCACCGGCAACTATCCGGAGGCGATCCTTCCTTTGAGGAACCATCTCCAGTTTCACTTGGAGATGACGCCGGAAAACAAAGACGTCTGGACTGATCTGCTGGGGGAACCCAAGGGACTGCGCAAGCCGGTGGCCTTTAGTGTTGGTCCCGAAGGTGTTGGCCCATTCGATTCGAAACTGGACAAAACCAATAGAATACCGCTGACCATTATCTCTCCCGTTTATGGCCTGGTTGCTCTGTTCGTAATCCTCGGCACATTGTTCGTTTTGCTTTGGCTGGCTCGCAGCACGAATTTGATTCGCGAGCGGGGCGGTTGCAAGGTGCCGGGGAAGCTCAAGCCGTACAACCTGGGCCGCACGCAAATGGCCTTCTGGTTTTTCCTCGTCTATGCCTCGTACACCGCAATCTGGCTGATAACCGATGCCCTCGATACCATCACGCCTTCGTTGCTGGGATTGATGGGGATTAGCGCCGGCACGGCCCTCGGCGAAGCGCTCATCGATTCAGGCAAGAACGACTCGAACGACGCGCAACTTCAGTCCCTGGTGGCTCAAAAGCAAGCGCTCGAACAAAGTGTTCCAGATCTTCAGGCGCAACTCAACGCGGCCAGCGCGAAGCCAACGCCCACCCTCGAAGACACCACCAGCCGCGATAGCCTGAACAAGCAGCTTCAAGATGGCCGCACGCGTCTGTCCCAGGTCACGCAGCAGATTGAGACGCTCACGCCGCCAGAGTCGCGAGCTGTTTCCGCCGGGTTTCTGCGCGACATTCTCGCCGATTCCACCGGATACAGTTTTCATCGGTTCCAGATTTTCGCGTGGACGATCATCCTGGGGATTATTTTCACCTCGGACGTTTACAACAGTCTCAATATGCCTGAGTTCAGCCCCACACTGCTGGGCTTAATGGGACTTAGCTCTGGCACATATATCGGCTTCAAGTTTCCGGAGCAGAAATAATGACTGTGAGATTCTGACTGAAACGCGAATAGGTGGATTAATTTGCAGGGGGCGGCGGGAGAGGTACGCGAGCCAGTTGGCCTGCGTACCTCTTTGTTTCGGTAGGAAGTCCCGTAGCGCAAACTGTTAGTTTGCGATCGTTTGTGAACTGCAGCCTGAGAGCCCGGCAACGGACGCAAACTAACAGTTTGCGTTACATCCAGCGCTTCTATTGCAGTACGAAGTTATAGGTGATCACGCCTGACACCTTCACGGCTTGGTCGCCCAGCCTTGTCGGCGAGAAGCGAGCTCCGTAGGCCGCCTGTTGCGAAGCCCCAGCAAGCAGCGGGTTCCCGGAAATCGTACGTGCCGAGATGACCTTGCCGTTTTCGTCAATGAGCACCTGCACACTGACGACGCCTTGAACTCTCGCCTGCCTCGCAATCGCAGGATAGTTCGGTTTTGGCAGCGCCAAAGCCTGGCTCGTAATGACGCCTTTGCTGATCACTCTGGGAACTGGGTTCGGAGTAGGTTGAGGTACTGGCGGTTCCACGTCAATTATCGCCACTGGAGCAGGGTTATTGCCTGTGCCGCCAGTCCCCACTGGACCAGGAGTTCCGGCAAATCCGGGATCAGAATTCTGATTACCTCGTTCCCACAAACCGCTATCGGGGACGGAGGGATTTCGGTTTGGCTCCGCCGACGTGGAGTGTGGAACCACCTGCGGCACGTTTACGCTGGCGGTCGGAATTTCCCTTACGGGAACCCGTTGTTTGCCTGCGTTGCCATTGGGAGGCGCCGCGTTGCGGACCGGCCGAGTCGGTTGACTCGGCACGAGGTCCACTGGAGGCAACATCACAATGATCTCGCTGGCGGGATCCTCAAGCTGAACATCGTAAGCATAGATGCTCATGACGCCGGCAATGACGAAGAGCAGAAGATAAGTGGCCAGAGTAAAAAGCATAAACGACCCTCGTCGCTTGATTTCGCGTGCGTGCGAACTAGACTCAATCAAGTTATTAAACATCTGATCCTCCCTGTGCCGGTGCCATGCGGGTCGCAGGAGCTTACTCGCCACCATTAGACTCCGCCGCGACCTGACATGTTCCCAGGGCCTTGAGAAATGGACCCAGCGAGACTGGTAAGTCTTGCGTCACCCCGGCAACCCGAAAACTTGGAACTTCAATCCTTCCGCTGATACGATGGCAGCGCTCTCTCAACTTCTTCAGGAGTTTCATTCAATGTCCACTAAAGAAGCTTTCCAGGAAGAACTAAACCCCTTTGAGATTGCCAAGCAGCAGTTCAATCGCGCGGCTGACTATTTAAACCTTGACGCTTCACTCAGAAATGTTTTGCAGAGTCCCAAGCGGCAGTTGATCGTTTCCATCCCGGTGAAAATGGATGGCGGAGATGTGCAAGTCTTCGAAGGCTATCGCGTGCAGCACAACATCGCGCGCGGGCCGGCCAAGGGCGGCATTCGTTATCACCCGAATGTGACGCTCGATGAGGTGAAGGCCCTCGCGTCGTGGATGACCTGGAAATGCGCGACGGTGGGTATTCCGTATGGCGGCGGCAAAGGCGGCGTCATTTGCGATCCGAAACGAATGTCGCGAGATGAGCTCGAACGCCTGACGCGTCGTTATGCATTCGAGATTGCGCCCATCATTGGCCCCGACCGCGACATTCCCGCTCCTGACGTTTACACCGACGAACAAACAATGGCCTGGATCATGGACACTATTTCCATGGTGCGTGGGCACACTGAACTTGGCGTTGTTACCGGCAAGCCGATTTCTTTAGGCGGCTCGTTGGGGCGAAGTGAAGCCACGGCGCGCGGCTGTCTCTACACTTTGCGCCAGGCCTGTCGCGTCATGGGCGTCAGTCTCAAAGGCGCTCGCGTAGCGATTCATGGGTTTGGAAACGCGGGGGCAAATATTTCGCACATGGTGGCGGCGGATGGCGCGCGGGTCGTGGCGATCTGCGACTCCAAAGTTGGGCTTTATGCCGAAAGCGGGATCGATATTCAGGAAGCTCTCCGCCACAAGAAGGAAACGGGTTCGCTGGGCGGGCTGAAGGGCGTCAAGGAAATACCGTGTGACGAGGTGTTAACTGTTGATTGCGATATTCTGCTGCCGTCGGCATTAGAAAACGCCATCACCATGGCCAACGTCGGCAAGGTCAAAGCGAAGATCATTGCCGAGCTGGCGAATGGGCCCACTACGCCCGGCGCGGATCGCGTGTTTGCCGATCAGGGGGTCTTCCTGGTCCCTGACATTCTTGCTAATGCCGGCGGTGTGACTGTGAGTTACTACGAATGGGTGCAAGATCAGTATTCGTTTTTCTGGCCTGAGAAAAAGATCAATGACACGCTCGAATTGGCGATGCGAGCGGCGTTTGATTCTGTGTATGAAACGGCAAAACGCTATGACACTGACATGCGCACCGGGGCGTACATTCTGGCAGTTGATCGCGTTGCCGAAGCCACCCGCGTCCGTGGCATATTCCCCTAACCTGGGAGCGCCATTGCTGGGAGCGCTGGCTGCGGGGTCCCAACCCGGGCAGCCCGGTTGGGGTGCACGTCCTGCCTGCAATGAGCGCGCAGCGCGAACAAACGAAAGCGAAGGAATATGGTGAAAGCGGATCAGATCACGATTTACGAAAAGCCCACTTGAAGCAAATGTCGCGAGATGGACAAACTGCTCCGTGAGAGCGGCATACCCTTCGAGAAAGTTAACTACTACCAAGCGCCACTGACGGAAAAGAAGCTTGCCGAGCTAGTCCGCAAAATGAAGATCAAGCCGCGCGATCTTTTGCGCACGAGTGAACAGGTTTACAAGGAACTCGGCTTGCGCACCGCGGCCTTGTCTGACGATAAGCTCATCGCGCTCATGATTAAGCATCCCGATTTAATTCAGCGCCCAATTGTCGAACGCGGCAATCGCGCGGTCCTCGGCCGCCCTACGGAAAACGTGAAATCTCTGCTGGAGTAAGAAGAGAACTAAAACTGGACGTGAAAAAACCTGAAACAATCTTTGTCTGTCAGTCGTGCGGTCATCAGTCGCGCAAATGGCTGGGAAAATGTCCTGAGTGCGGCGAATGGAATTCTCTAATTGAGGAGCGGGCCCAAGCGACCAGGAAAGGCGCGGGCCGGAGTGGCTTCAAGCTCCGCGAAGTCGCGGCAGTTGCGTATTCGGAAATCGAATCTCAGGACGAAGCCCGCATCTCTTCCGGAGTTACGGAATTCGATCGCGTGCTCGGCGGCGGCATTGTTCCAGGGACTCTGGTTCTGATTGGCGGCGATCCAGGAATTGGCAAGAGCACGCTGCTGTTACAAGTTGCGGACAAACTCAGCGGGAACGAAGGCGCCGTGCTTTACGTTTCCGGTGAAGAGTCGGAACGGCAAATAAAACTTCGCGGCGAGCGGTTGGGAATCAAAGCGCAAAATCTTTACCTGCTGCCGGAAACAAATCTCGAAAACATCTTCCACGAAGTCGAGCGACTCAAGCCCACGGCCATCGTGGTGGATTCGATTCAGACCGTATTCTCGGCGATGATCGAATCCGCGCCGGGTTCTGTGTCGCAGGTAAGGGAAGCGGCGCATCAATTTCTATTGCTGGCTAAGAATCGAACAATACCGATTTTCCTGATCGGCCATATCACCAAAGATGGATCGATTGCCGGACCGAAAGCGCT
The DNA here is from genome assembly GCA_031392315.1 of Pyrinomonadaceae bacterium. Classification (GTDB taxonomy): domain Bacteria; phylum Acidobacteriota; class Blastocatellia; order Pyrinomonadales; family Pyrinomonadaceae; genus PSRF01. The sequence continues at coordinate 12,202 of JANMVC010000167.1, forward strand.
TGAGCATGTAGTTGACACCGTTCTTTATTTTGAAGGTGAGCGACATCATAACCATCGCATCGTGCGCGCCGTCAAAAATCGCTTCGGCGCTGCGAACGAGATCGGGATTTTTGAAATGACTGGTTCGGGATTGGTGCCGGTGGCGAATCCATCGCAAATGTTTTTGCAGGAGCGTCCACAAAACGTTGCGGGCTCGGTGGTGACCGCTTGCATGGAAGGCACCCGACCTTTGCTCGTAGAGATTCAGGCGCTGGTTTCGAAAACTAAATACGGAACTGGACGACGGATGACGCAGGGCGTGGATCAAAACCGCGTCGCGCTCCTGATGGCGATGCTGGAACGGCGAGTCGGCGTTGAGTTGTTGGGCGACGATGTATTCGTCAACATTGCCGGCGGATTGGAAGTAGACGAGCCGGCGGTTGATCTGGGCGTGGTTGCGGCAATTGCATCGAGTTTTCGAAATGTGCCGATTGACGCTCAGACTGCGGTGTTTGGTGAAGTCGGGTTAACCGGCGAAGTGCGTGCGACCACGCAGGCCGTGGTGAGAGCGCGCGAGGCGCAGGCGCTCGGATTCAAAACGATCATTATGCCTTCGTCAAACACGGCGGGCCTGGAACGAATGTTGGGATTGAGGGCTGTGGGTGTGCGCTCAGTTGAAGAAGCGCTGGATGCGTTGTTTTGACGTAACGCAAACTAACAGTTTGCGTCTGGTCTACATTAGTTCCACGTGATCGCCCGCGGAAACCGATCCAGCTTTCGACACACTCGCATAGATTCCTAAATTCTGGCTCGCGTCCCTGACAATCGAACGCAGCACGCTCGGATCTTTCGGAAGCGCAGCTTGCGCCTGGGTCGTCATCCCGCAACGCACGG
>JANMVC010000168.1:0-5945 GCA_031392315.1 Pyrinomonadaceae bacterium
TGCGGATAAATCCAGTCGCGCGAAGCCCGCAGGGGAAATCCGCCTTCGACGAGGCCGGCGATAAACACGGCGCGGAAGCGCAGACCGCGTACGTCAGTGGCTTCGAGCACGCGCAAGCCGCGTGGGTCAGCGGCGGAGGAAACTATCGATTGCGAACCGAGCGCGCGTCGCACTTCTTCGATGAACGTCGCCAGGTTTGTGGTCGCAGGCGGTACTGACAAGACGGCCGAGTTAACACCCGCGGCGATCTCGATGCTTTTGATTGCGGCGATGAACGCGCGGCGCAAAACTTCAAGGCTGTTGAAGTTGAGCAACGCTCGCGGCAGTTCGTCCTCGGCGACGGAACGCCGCGCCGGCCGGGAAATCTGCTCGCGAAAACTAAACTGTTCCAGCAACGTCATCAGCGCGATACGCAGATCGGCCGGACGACCCTCGCGCGGCACCGCCTGGATTCGACCGGCGAAAGAGCGAACCACGAGCGACGCCCAGGCGAGCGCCGCTGGATGGATGTCGCGCGAAGGGCGGCGCTTGCGTTCGGCATCCGAGCCATCCACCTTGGCCGTCTCCGCATTCTCGACCTGATCTGCCTCGTCCGGATCACGTCCTTCGGCGTCGCTCGCGTCTTCAGTATTGATGTTGAGCAGCTCCTTCGTTGACGCCGCGGCCGGAAGTTCTTTGATCAGTTTGCGCGCGCGATCGAGCCACGCGTTCACGCGCAGTTCGCTGCCGACGTAGGCAAAAGCATTTTCAAGCGCGTCGGCATCCCACACACCGATGCGATAACGCCGCCTGAGCCGCGTGTGCTTTTCCTCGACGCTTTCTCCGGCGTGATAACGGCTCGTTGCGTCGTCGCTGAACACATCCGGATACTCTTCATCAAATCGCACTGACAACTCCGCCAGTTCTTCCCTCGACGGACGAAAGTATTCCGACTTGATCAAGTCGGCCAGTTCGGCGAGCCGCGGCGACTCGGCCGCAGCCGCTCCGTCTCGGGAGGATTCCTCGAGCAGGGCAAATAGTTTCAGCGCCGCCCGCAAGCCGGGAATGTCGGTCGCCTCGATGCTCGATTCAAGGTTGCACGGCAAAGCCTCCTCCCGCATCACGCGCGCGATTGTGTCTCGGTAAGACGCTTTCTGGCGCACTACCAGCGCGATATCGGCGAGGCTGTAGCCTTCGCGCACTACCAGCCGCTTAATCTCTTTCACGGCGGCGCGAATCTCGGTGTCGCGGTCGCCGCATTCGAAATATCTGATTTCTGATTGTTGCCGCGCAGCCGCATCCTCAGCCGTTTCAGCCGCCGACTGCTCGTCGTCCGACGGGATGGAGCGTGACGAATTAAAAAGATTTTCCCGCAAGCCTGCTAACGCACCGCGAGTTGTCACCAGATCTTCCGTAAGGCTCTTCGTTTTGAACGGAGCGATGCCGGTTAGGTGATCGATGGTGTCTTTAAACGGCAGAAAGATTTCCGCATTGCGCTGATCGTGATTGAGGTTGACCAACACCTCCGGTATTCCGGGAATCAGCCGGCGTAGAATCTCGCCCTGCACGGGAGTGAAATCGAAAAAACCATCGAGCACGAGCAGTTGCACATTTCGGAGCCAGGGGACATGGACCGCGCGACCGTCGAGTTCACCGTTAAGAATTGAGAGCGCGCGCAGGCTATCGGCGTCGGCTTCGGTGAGTTGCTTGTGATCGAGAAGTTGGGAGTAGGTTGCATAGATCAGGGCGACCTCGTGGTCGAAATCTATTTGCCGATGCACGGCGCGAGTTGTAACTGACGGTTCAGCGCTTGACGTCTTGGGCGCCAGATCCTGACTGCGCGCGGCGATAATCTCAGCAACTTCCGCGGGGGACTTGGCCGCGCGTTCGATCTCGCCAATCAGAGTGGTGATTGTGTTCACGCAGCCCTCGCGATTTGCGAGCGGAGCGAGCGCTTTCAATTGGCCGTCGGCCACCAGGCGAGCGAGTATCTGCGAAACCAGACTACGCTTGAGGGGCAGCTCTTCGCGGTCAATAGGCGTCCGCGGGGCCAGACGCTTTCCGTTTTCATCGACCGTAGTGGAAATTATTCGGCGAACGAAGCCCCGAAAAAGATAAGCGGGAAGTTCTCCCCAAACGCCCGCGTTCTTCTGGCCGTCAAGGATTCCTTCAGTGACGAGTTCGAGCAGGGGGTGGGACGCAGCGAGGTAGAGGAATTGATCCGACTTGCCCTGGGAGACAAGCTCAGCGCAACGCCGCACCAGGTGGGAGCGATTGTTACCGAGCAGCGGACCTAACCAGATTTCTTTCGACAAAGGCCTCCTCCGCAGATCACGCAGATTTCGCCGATTCAAAGACGCCGTCGAACCAGAGGGAGTTCAACTAAAGGTTGCAATTATCCTGTCTGTGTAATCTGCGAAATCTGCGGATAACTTCTTCACTTCTCACCGCCACCCGCGCCCTTCGCGCTGAGGAGCGGTAGCGAATCGTCATCCCCCGCTTCCGTTTCCGGCGGGGCCACTAACTCGGGAAACAGACCGCCCTCATCCAGGCTCAACGCCCGCGCCGACTTATCAACCGGTTCGAGTATCTCAATCTCTTCGCCGGCAATCGCGCCGCGTTCCTTGAACTTTCGCGCCGTCACCAACACCCGCGCTTCGAGCGAGCCTACGCCCTTGTTGTAAGCCTCAAGCGCGCGATCCAGTCCCTTGCCGATGTCAGCGAAATAGTTAGTAAACGTGCGCAGCCGATCGTAGAGGTCTTTACCAAGCCGGCTTACTTCCTGCGCATTCGTCGCCATCTGCTCCTGACGCCAGCCGTATGACACGGCCTTGAGCAATGCAATCAAAGTTGTCGGCGTGGCAATGATCACACCCTGGCCCACGCCGTCTTCGATCAGCTTTGGATCGATTTCCAGCGCAGCGCTGTAGAAGGTTTCGCCCGGAAGGAACAGCAACACAAATTCCGGTGTTGGTTGCACTGACTCCCAGTATGACTTCTTACTCAACTGCCCGATGTGCGTGCGCACGAGTCGGGCATGATCTCTCAAGCGGGCGGCGCGGACGTCTTCGTCTTTCGTGGAAATCGATTCATAAAACGCATCGAAAGGAACTTTCGCATCAATGACGATGGTGCGGTTGCCGGGAAGCTTGACGATCACGTCCGGACGGATGCGGCCGTCTTCCGTTGCCACCGTAGACTGCTCGACGAAGTCGCAATACTGAAGCATCCCCGCCATCTCAACTACGCGGCGCAGTTGGATCTCGCCCCATCGCCCACGCACATGCGGGGCGCGCAGAGCGTTCACAAGATTTCCGGTTTCGGTTTGAAGCTGTATTTGCGAAGTGGCCAGGGCTTTTACCTGCTCGCGGAGTTCGGAGTAAGCACCGGCGCGCGTCTTTTCCAGTTCACCGATTTTGGAATCAACTTTCTCAAGTGATTCCTTGAGCGGCTTGACTAACTGATCGATTGCACTCTGCCTTAGTTCCAGATCGCCTTTGGCTGTTTCCTGGAATTTAGCAAGCGTGGAATGGGCCAACTGAAGAAACGACTTGTTGTTGTCTTTCAGCGCGTCTCGCGAGAGCGCTTTGAATTTTTCCGACAGCTCTTCCGCGGCTTGTTTGAATGAATCAGTTCGCTCCTGCGCCGCGCGGCGTTCGCCTTCCAGTTCGGCCCTGAGCTGCGCATTCTCTTCGCGCGAGTGCTTGTATTCATTTACCTGGCCGCTGAAGGCCTCCTGAAGTTTCTGTAGCTCCGCCTCCTTGCCGGTCAGGCGCTCTTTGAGTGTTGCCAAATCAGCAACACTGGCCGCGCTCGCCTTGCTTCGCAGCAGAAACCAGCCCAACGCCGCGCCCAGCGCTGCACCAAACAATAAGACGACGATCAAAATAATCTGAGAATCCATTGGTTAAGAATAGAGCCTACTAAGCAGTGTTGCAAACGCGAAACAGTGGCCCGCTTGCGGGCTGGAGTAATTGTCCGACGAGCTTTAAAGTTTGTCGGACATTTGTTCGACTACCTTCCAAAGCAGGCCACCATGCGCTCGTAAACTTTACGCGTCACGCGCACGTCGTTGAGGTTGTATTCGCGAATTGCCGCGAGGTTTCCGGCCTGGTAGAGATCAAAAACCTTGCTGCCTTCCACTGTGTCTGTCTTGCTCGACTCAATGCCCAGCGCCCAGGCCACATCGTCGAGACTTACGTTGCGCCGTGCGCCCAGCCACCAGTGATGCATGGTGTCGAACACTCCGCGCACGCGATACTCACCGAGGTCGACAAACGGTTTCACCGCGATGCCGTGCGCGAGGCAGCGTTGGAAAATAAACGGCAGATCAAACCCGATGAGGTTGTGGCCCACGAGTTCGTCAGTCTCCGGATCAAAGTTTTTCAGGTAATCGAGAAACTCGAGTAGCGATTCCTTCTCGTCCTGTTCATTGCCGTCAGCATCTATGCCAAACACCCATTCGGTCTGGCCCTGCTCAACTCCGAAATCGATACCAGCAACCGCGCCGGCGTGTATGGCGATGGAAAGAATCCGGCCGGAGGCGGCGCTGAGCGATCCGAGCTGGTAGCAACGTTCTTCCTCGACGAGGATGTCTTCGAGATAACGCTCTTGTTGTTCGAGTCGCATGTTGCCGAGTTTCCACAACTTTTCCAGTTGCGGCCCCACGCGATCGCGAAAGTCCGGCAGCGCCAGCGTCTCGATGTCCATTGTGTAGGCCAGCGGCAGCACCGGATCGGCCTCCTGATGTTCGCGATATTTTTCCAGGGTGATCGGGCGATACTCGCCAACTACAAACTGCGAGCGCTCCTGATAACTTTCGAGCCGGCCGGTGAGCCCCCACAGACCCGGCTTGAATTCACCCCACTGCTCCAAAGTTTCACCCCATATCTTCAGCGGCAACGTGCCGGTGGCGTTGCGCGCGGTGGCGTCGCAAAAGCGTTTGCCTTGCTGCGTGCGTTTTTCGCGCACCGAGGTAATTGCCACCATCAGCCAGAGGTCTTCGCCGAGCGGTAGTTCAGGAATGGGGATGTTTCCACGCATAAATACTTTCTTGTATTGGCGAGCGTTGCCGGTTGTGACTGCCCGGATTAAGTTTGCCGAACGCCCATTCTATACTGCTTAACCCTGTGGGACTATGCCTCGCTTGCGAACACAAATTACAGTCTTCGATTGCTAACTATCAGATGCTGATCATTCAAACACAAACTTTGCCGCGGGCCGAAGCATTGCGCCGAATTAGGTTGCTTTCCGGCAAAGATCTGCGGCCCATGGCCGGCGAGTTTGGCATCACGGTTTGGAAAAACGGCAAGAAGAACAAGGGATGGGCGGGCCATGTGATCGAACGCTATCTTGGTCTGCCGCAGAATTCTTTGCAGTCGGCGGATTTTGGTTCGTGGGAATTAAAGGTCGTACCACTACGCCGTAGTGTAGAGGGAACAGTCAGCGTTAAAGAGTCGATGGCGATCACGATGATCGAGCCCAGTGAAATCGTCGCAAATAAATTTACTGACAGTCATCTCTACGACAAGCTGCGCAGCTTGATTGTCGTAGCGCGTATTTTTGAAAACGTCGAAGACACATCTTCGATCCTCCATTCCGCCGCCGAGTTTGATCTTGATAACCCGTCAATCCGCAAACAAGTTGAGGCAGACTATGAAACCATCCGTGGGATCATTCGGACGAAAGGTTTCGATGCTTTGACGGGCGATGCCGGAGAATACGTGCAGGCGCGAACCAAAGGGCGGGGACACGGCAGCACTTCGCGGGCTTTTTATGCGCGCACGCGGTTCGTGGCCCACATTCTGAATCTGCAGAAGCTGGCTTGGATGCCGCGTGTGATTGCGGAGCTAAGTACCTAGCGTGGCGAGGAACGGGGCGGGCTACTGCCCCGCTCGATTCCCTTCGGCACGAGCTCGTTTCACTTCCTGATCCATCCTTCCAGTCAGCATCATCCAGATCATTTT
>JANMVC010000180.1:0-3689 GCA_031392315.1 Pyrinomonadaceae bacterium
GCTCGCGCTTCCGCGCGGCCATATTTGAGATAGAGTGCCGGGATCACGACCATATTGAGAAAGGTCGAGGTGACGATGCCGCCTAGTATCACGACCGCCATCGGTTGCTGAATCTCTTTTCCTGGCTCGCCCGCGCCTAAAGCAAGCGGGATCAGGCCGACGCCCTTAACCAGTGCCGTCATCAGGATGGGGCTCAGGCGTTCCATCGAACCCTGCACAATCGCGTCACGGAAGCCGACGCCTTCCTCCTGCATCAAGTAGGTGTAATGCGAGATCAGCATGATGCCGTTTCTGGTTGCAATGCCGAACAGGGTGATGAAGCCCACTAGCGACGCGATCGACAGCGTGCCGCCGGAGAGGAAAACCATTACTACGCCGCCGATGAGCGCGAGGGGCAGATTCGCCATTACCAGCACGGCGGAGCGTGCCGACTTCAACGCGACATACAAGAGGAGGAAGATGCCGCCAATAGCGACAATGGAAAGCAGCGTGATTAGGCGCGACGCCTTCTCCTGCGCCTCGAACTGTCCCCCGTATTGTATGAAGTAGCCTTGCGGCAGTTGAACATTGCTGCCGATTGCGGCGCGCACATCGTTGATAACACTGCCCAAATCTCTGTCGGCGACGTTTGCCTGGACGATGACACGGCGTTGAACGTTCTCGCGGTTGAGCGTGTTCGGTCCTTGATCTACGCGCACCTCAGCAACTTGACCAATGGGCACGCGCACACCTGTCGGGGTATCAATCAACGTGCGACCAATTGCCGCTACCGAGTCGCGCGCCGAATCGTCAAAGCGCACGAGTACGTCATAGGTTCTCTGCTCTTCCAGAACCTGTGAAGCGACATGGCCGTTGAAAGCCGTATCAACCGTCTCAGCCAAATCTTCCGCTCGTAGTCCTACTGCGGCCGCCGCTTGCCGATCCATGTTGACCTGCACCTGCGGCACGCCGACTTGTGGCTCGACAATCAAATCAACTATGCCGGGAACTTTTGCCATCTGGTCGCGGATCTCGGCTGCTTTGGTGCGAAGCGTCGCGAGGTCGGGCCCGAAAAGTTTGATAGCGATCTGCGCGCGTGTGCCCGAGAGCAGGTGATCAATGCGATGCGAGATTGGTTGGCCGACTTCGGCTTCTACGCCAGGAATGCGCGCGAGGCGCTGTCGCACATCTTCCATGAATTCAGCATGTGGACGGTCGCCCTCTTTAGTCACGACTTCGATCTCGCTGGTGTTGACGCCGGCCGCGTGTTCGTCTAATTCAGCGCGTCCGGTGCGGCGAGTGGTAGATGCGACTTCCGGAACTTCGTGCAGCACAGTCTCAATGACATTGCCGATGCGATTGGATTCCTGGAGGGACGTGCCGGGCGGCATGTTGGCGTTAATGTTTAGCGTGCCCTCGTTAAACGGTGGCAGGAATTCACGGCCCATGAAGGTGAACAGCGCAGCGGCCACCAACAGCATCGCGGCGGAGGCGGCAATGATCTTGTACGGGTTGCGAAGCGTCCAGTTCAGGATATGAGCATAATGTCTCTTCATCCACGCGACGAGTCGGGAATCCTTCTCGTCGTGAAGCAGCTTCGATCTGCCGAGCAGGAAATAGCAGAGCACCGGCGTCACGGTCAGCGCGACTACGAGTGAAGCCGTGATCGAGATGATGTAGGCAAAGGCGAGCGGAGCAAACATGCGCCCTTCGAAGCCGCCCAGCGAGAACAGTGGCAGGAAAACGACGATGATGATGAGCGTCGCAAAGAGGATCGAATTTCTGATTTCGCTCGACGCCCGGAAAATCACGTCAATGATGGGAGCGGGTGTGGGCGCGTGGGCGTTCTGCTTGAGCCTCCGGAAAACGTTTTCGACGTCAATGATCGCGTCGTCCACAAGTGCGCCGATCGCGATCGCGAGACCGCCTAAGGTCATCGTGTTGATCGAGATGTTGAAGTAGTTCATCACCAGAATCGCCGTAATGAGCGAGAGCGGAATCGCAGTCAAAGAGATGAAGGTGGTGCGAAAGTTCCAGAGGAAGAGGAACAGCACAACGGTCACCATGATGCCGCCTTCGATGATCGACGTACGAACGTTGCCAACCGCGCGATTAATAAAGTCCGACTGTTGAAACGCCTTCGTGTCGATTGTGACATCGGCCGGCAACGTAGACTTCAAACCCGCAAGCGTCGTCTCAATCTGTTTGGTTACTTCCAGCGTGTTGGCGTTTGGCTGCTTCTGAATCGTCGCCACGACTGCCGGTTGCATATTGAAGCTGCCGTCACCGCGTTTCAGCGCCGCACCCGCTTGCACCGTGGCTACGTTGCGAATCAGAACAGGCACTTTATCCCGGACTGTGATGACCGAATTGGCAAGGTCTTCAGGCGTGTGGACTCGTGCGCGTCCGCGAATGAGAAACTCTTCGTTCGTAAGCTCGAGGAAGCCGCCGGCGGCATTCGCATTTGACGCAGTCACGGCTTCGACAACCTGTTCGAGGGTTACGCCATGATCGGCAAGCTTTGCCGGATCCACGAGCACCTGAAATTGCTTCGTTTCACCACCGATGATCATCACCTGCGAGACGCCGGTCACGCCTAACAGTCGCGGGCGCACAGTCCAATCCGCGATCGAGCGCAAATCCATCGGCGAGGTTGTCTTGCTCGTCATTGAAATCAGCATGATCTCGCCCATGGTTGAGGAGATCGGGCCGAGCACTGGTGCAGGCACCCCAGCGGGCAGCCGGACTTGCTGTAACTTTTCGTTGACGAGCTGGCGCGCGCGGTAGATGTCTGTGTCCAACTCAAATTCGACGAAGACTATGGAAATGCCGATCGCGGAATTAGACCGCACACGGTAGACGCCTGCGGTGCCGTTCATCGCTGCTTCGATAGGGAGCGTTACGAGGGACTCCACTTCTTCCGGCGCCAGGCCGTGTGATTCGGTGAGGACGGTGACGGTCGGAGCCGTCAGATCGGGAAACACGTCAACCGGCGTTCGCAGCGCGACGTAGCCGCCATAGATCATTAGCGTGACCGCGGCAAGCACTACCATGAGCCGGTTGCGCAACGACCATTGGATAATTTTATTCAGCATGTTCTATGAAAAACGGCCCACGAAATGACGTGAAATATCAGGAACGAAGAAAGAAAAGACACTCGCGTCCTATGGTTAGGTTTCATGGGAGTGAACGCCGGCATCTGCTGGCCTGAGTTCCTGCAACCTGATCTGATAAGCGCCTTGCGTCGCCACGCGTTCGCCCTTTTCAAGCCCCGAAAGCACAGCCACCTTGTCGCCATACTCATCGCCGAGCGTCACCTCTCGCCGCTGAAACTCTTCGCCTGAAAGCAGCACATAGACGATTTTCTTTCCTTCGTTATCGAGTACTGCGGAACGCGGAATCATCATCGCCGTGACCGACTCACCGGCGTCCAGTCGCACGTTTGCCTGCATCCCGATCCGCAGGGCGCGTCCGCCATTCGCCACCTGAACGACCACCGTTGCTGCCCGCGTTCTCTCGTCAATAACAGCACCGATATCCACGACCGAGCCGCGAAACTCCTGACCCGGATAGGCGGCTGTGGTGAACGTCGCACCAGCCCCACCGCCGAGGCGGTTTAAGTCACGCTCGAAGATCGGGGCCTCCACCCAAACTGTATCAAGGTTACTGATCTCAAGAATCGCCTCGCCGGGTAAGACCTGTTCACCAAG
>JANMVC010000186.1:0-2868 GCA_031392315.1 Pyrinomonadaceae bacterium
GCCGGCAGATTTTTTCCGCACGATGGAAGACGCTTCCGGGATAGACCTCGACTGGTTCTGGCGCGGCTGGTTCTACACCACGGACCACACAGACATCTCGATTGAAGACGTGCGCCTTTACAACGCCGACACCGCCAACCCGGAAATAGACAAGGCAAAGCGCCGCGCTGAGCGCGAAGCGGAGCCCGAGACGCTTTCGCAGAAGCGCAACCGCGCGCTACCCAAGCGCACCGATCAGTTTCCGTCGTTGCGAGATTTTTATAACACCTACGATGCTTTGGCAGTGACCGCGAGTGAGCGCGAGAAATATCAGGCTTTTCTCGCCGGCCTGAGTGATCGCCAACGCGAGCTTATTCGCCTCGGGATGAACTTCTACGTGGTGGATCTAAAAAACGTCGGCGGTTTGGTGATGCCGGTGATTTTTCAGATCGAATATGCCGATGGCACAAAAGAGGAGTTGCGGATCCCGGCGGAGATTTGGCGCTATAACCAGAGTGCGGTTTCGAAACTGATCATGACTAAGAAAGAGATTCGTTATCTGACTCTGGATCCGCACCTGGAAACCGCGGACGTGGATTTGTCGAACAACTATTTCCCGCGCCGTCCGATCAAGTCGCGGCTGCAACTCTTTCGCGATCAGCAACCGCCAATGAATCCGATGCAGCAGCAGGAGCGGAAGAATTGAGACCGCAATCCAATCCACTAAACACACGAAACCGCGCTAAGAACATTTCGTGTTAGTTCGTGTGGTTTCGTGGATCCGTCAGATTAGTAAGTAATGACAGCAGCCGCCCGTTTCCTGAGAATGTCGCTGATCATCCTGGCGCTGGCGCCGGTCGCTCAGGCGCATCGCTACCACACCAGCGTTACCCGGCTCGAGTACAACGCTGAAGAGCGTCTGGTTGAAATCACGGTGCAAACATTCGCCGATGACATTGAGGCAGCGCTTGGCAAACGCAACGGCGGAACTGTTCGGCTCGATTCCACCGCGAAAACAAACGCTTTGCTGCTCGATTATTTCCGCAACGTAGTTGAGCTCAGGAATGGCGACACTGAATTGGAGCTTGAATGGATCGGGATGGAATTGAAAGGCCACTCGGTCTGGTTTTATCTCCAGGCAAGGATGCCCGATGTCCCTTCACGAATGACTTTGAGCAACAGACTGCTTTTCGATCTCTTCCCCGATCAGGTCAACATAGTCAACGTCTTCAAGGACCGGAAAAGGGAAGGCCTGGTTTTCAAACGTGGTGACGCCGCGAAAGCTCTCCGGTGAGCCCTTGCTCACGCGCGGGCTTCTGCCGCATCCCCCGCCCCGCGGTCGTATGTTAAACTACCCACGCTTCGAACTTAGACCCGCATGAAATACTGCACCATCTGCAAAGCAAAATACGAAGACAGCGTTAGCTTCTGCCCCACTGACGGCGAGGTGCTCGTAGACGATCCTTCATCAATCGTCGGCACGGTGCTCGACGGCCAGTATCAAATTGAATCTCTGCTGGGTAAGGGCGGCATGGGCGCAGTTTACCTGGCGCGCCACATCCTGCTGGGCGATCGAGTGGCGATAAAAATTCTGCCGCCGGAAGTACGCAACAACGCTGATTGGCTACGACGTTTTCGACGAGAAGGCCAGGCGGCGCGACGCCTGAGACATGCTAACGCGGTGGCGGTCCACGACCTGAGGACAGCCGGCGACGGCACGATCTACATGGTGATGGAGTATGTCGAGGGCCAAACGCTGGATGCGGAATTGAAGCAGCGCGGACGGTTCACTCCGGCCGAGGCATTGGAGATTCTCGATCCCATCATGAGCGTGCTGAATACGGCGCACGCGATGGGCGTGGTCCACCGCGATCTGAAACCCGAAAACATCATGATTGCGAAAGCAGACGCGGGCCGAGAGTCGTCGGTGAAACTGCTCGACCTGGGCATCGCGAAGATGCGTGAGATCGCCGGCGATGCCAGTGGCTCCACGGAGCTAACTATGGCCGGCCAGGTGCTCGGCACGCCTTACTACATGTCGCCGGAACAGTGGGGTGAGCCATCGCGCGACGGCAATCCGGAGATTGATGGCCGCGCAGATATCTACAGTCTGGGCCTGGTGGCCTATCAACTGATTAGCGGCCGGCGCCCTTACTCTGCAAACACCCTCCACGAATTGAGACGCGATCATCTGCACCTTAGCCCGCCGCCCCTGCACGAAAAAATGGCGGACGTTTCGCGCGAGTTTAGCGACGCAATCGACCGGGCGATTTCAAAGGATCGCGACGACCGCCAATCCACTGCCGGCGAACTTGCCGCGCAGTTGCGTGCGGCGGTGCTCGTCGGCGGAGGAGCCGCCCAAGTTGACCGGACGATGCCCGATATTCCGCATGGACAAAGTTCAAATGCTCATACACGCGGTGTAGCGGGCGGGCTGGAAACAAAGTCAGACGTAAACGCACCCACGATCATTACGGTCGATTCAATTCCCACTTCTCCGCCTAGCACCGGATTACCGCCGAAGCCACATTCTCCGGCAAACGCTCCCGCGGCTGCCGCAGCCGGCGATGCTGCGCACTTACGTCCTCAGCCTGGGGCCGTCGATTTGGGATCGAGTGTGACAGTTCAGCGTACTCCCGCGGCGATAGTGGAGCCCGTTGCGGCGCCGAAGGGTAAAGGCAAGCCGCTGGCGTTGATTGGTGCGGGAGTATTGTTGCTCGTCCTCGCGGTGGTCGGCATTGGCGGATTCTTCGCCCTCGATTGGTTAAAGTCGAAGCCAACTGAGCAGCCATCCAACACCCCTGGAGAGTTGACTAGTTCAACGAATCCCGCTGCGCCGGTTGAGATTGGTCGTTACTGGCTTGAAGTTTTTCCAGACTCTTCCACCGC
>JANMVC010000306.1:0-3655 GCA_031392315.1 Pyrinomonadaceae bacterium
GTCGCACAGTATCTCGCGAATCATGGTTACGTAATCCTGGGCGTGAACAATCGCGGTTCGAGTGGTTATGGCAAGACGTTTTTCGCTGCCGACGATGGCAAACATGGCAACGAACCGCTCTGGGATTGCGTTGAGGCGAAGAAGTATTTGGCTTCGCTGGGCTACGTGGATGAAAACAAGATCGGCATCATGGGCGGATCTTATGGCGGCTACATGGTGCTCGCCGCGCTCGCCTTCAAACCGCAGGAGTTTGAAGTGGGCGTTGACATCTTCGGCGTTTCTAACTGGGTGCGGACGCTGCAATCCATTCCGCCTTACTGGGAATCGTTTCGCAAGTCGCTTTACAAAGAGATTGGCGACCCGAACACGGAACTCGAAAAGCTGCGCGCTACTTCGCCGCTTTTCCACGTAGACAACATAGTGAAGCCGCTGATCGTTTTACAGGGCGCCAACGATCCGCGCGTGATCAAGCCGGAGTCGGACGAAATTGTCGAGAGCATCAAGAAGCGCAAGGGCGTGGTGGAATATGTGCTCTTCGACAACGAAGGCCACGGCTTTACCAAGAAGGCAAACGAGATTCGCGCCTACAAGGCGATTCTCGATTTCCTCGATAAGCACCTCAAACGAAGCTGAAACCGAAAGCCCGACCCCGGGGTCCCCGCGCGGGCAGCCCGCGTGGGGTGGGACGGTAAGGGAGGGCTCCAATGCCGGCCACTAAGTGCCGGGTCAGTCACCCACCGGCGCAATGCGTCGAAACAAAACTGCCAACCGGAAAGCTCCTAACGAGAGCGATGGGGCCGTTGACCGACAATCGTCGGTCGCGGCTCCCAAGTTCCGTTTCCAAGACCTCTTCGCCGAAAAGAATCGCGGACTGTTGCTCGACATCGTTGTTTTCGTCGCCAACATCTTCGTGATGCATTACCTCACCCGGTTCTTCATCAACCTTTTCAACGAGATCTCGGCCGAGAACCGGCTCGCGAAGCTGTTCCTCGGCATTACCTTCCTCGCTATGTGGACTTTGCCGGCGGCCGCGGCGGCCCTGAAGCGTTGGCACTTTCACCAGCGCCTCAGCGCCGAGGGAAAGACCGCAGCCTCCGGGGAAACGAAGCTGGCCGGCTGCTTATTCAATCCGCTTTTCTATTTCTGCTTAAACCTGGTAATCACCTCGGCTGTCCTGACCAGCCTGGGTGACTTTTTCTTCGGCAGACGTTTACTCGATACGGCTGCGGTTTTTATACCGCTGGTCTTCGGCGGGTTGATCCTCACGGTCGGGCAAACTTATCTGATCTACCGTTATTTCTCGCCGCCCAAGACGCCGCCCCAAGCACCGTTTCTGCGTAGCCAGCAAAGCGAAACGCTGGGAGACGCCTGCCTCTTTCTGAACATGATCCCGTTTCAGATTTTCTGGAACATGTTGGCGTTCGCTCCCTGGGGCCAGCCCGGAAGCCTGCTGGAGTTTGGCGGGCGACTCTTCTTCCTGTGTTTCATGGCGCTATTGATTTACTTTCCGCCGCGGATGTTTTACCTCGCGGAAGACATCAACCGACGGCGTACATGGTTAACGATGCTGCTCGCAAATTCCCCGGTCATCGTCAGAGTGCTGGTCGGCGGCTCTAATGCGATGACCGGCTGGTAAATGATCCGGATTTCGATTCTCTGTGTGACCTCAGAGAACCCCTCCCAACTTTACGACACCACCTAAAAGCGTGTCTCCTTGCACTATCCCACCTGAAACGATAAAAGCATGAAAGCTAAATCTTAATCGTCGGATATTTCGAGCAATCAAATAAACATGCAACCAGACAACGAAGCGCAGCCGCGAGATGATGAGCAAAACGGGACGATGAAGCTCGCCCATGTTTTGTTTATGGACATAGTCAGTTACTCCGTTTTGCCAACTGATCAGCAGTCGAAAGTACTGAAGTCGTTACAGGAAATTGTGCTCGGGACGGCGGAGGTCAAGCGCGCGCAGGCGACGAACCAACTGATCTCGCTCGCCACCGGCGACGGCATGGCGCTCGTCTTCTTCAACGATCCAATGGCCCCCGTGCAATGCGCACTCGAGATTAGCAAGGCCCTCAAGGGTGCTCCCGAGATCAAGTTGCGGATGGGCGTCCACAGCGGCCCGGTCAACGAGATCATCGACGTTAACGAACGCGCGAATGTCGCCGGCTCCGGCATCAACATGGCCCAGCGCGTGATGGACAGCGGTGATGCCGGCCACATTTTGCTGTCGCGGCGCGTGGCTGAAGACCTCGGGCAGTACAGCAGTTGGCAACCGTTTCTGCACGATCTGAAAGAAGTCGAAGTCAAACACGGCGTACGCGTCCACGTCTTCAATCTCTACACGGGCGAATTCGGCAATGCCGCCCTGCCGCAAAAGGTCAGGAGGCGAAAAAAGAGAAGCGTGGTGCGTCCGGTAGTTGCGATTACCGCGCTGGTTCTCGTCGTTGGTTTCGCCGGCTTCTTTTTCTGGCGCGGCGACGACGCGAGAATTGGCACAATCTGGCCGACCTCGAAATCGCTGCGACCGGAGTCGGAGTTCATCGCGCAGTTTGGCAAGAAGGCTGATGCGTGGACCGCAGGCGCATTTGCGGCGCAGGTGGAAACCGGCGGAATGAAGTCGGTAACAGCCGGCGCACAAACAACTACGCAGGTGTGGACCACGGCGCAGGCGCTCACCGGCGTGCTGGCCACGCAGAAGGGCCTGGATGGCTATGTGCCGAAGATCAAAGCGGCCTTCGCCTACATCGATAGACTGCGGCGCACCAAACCCAGTGAAGGTTGGAACTACTACGGAAACGCAAACCCTTACACGGTTACGGAAATCAACTGCTGGGTAACGCTGGCGCACATTAAGTCGCTCGACTCAAACACCAAAATTTGGAGCGACGCCGAACGTGCCGACATTGTGAATCGCATCGAACGCGATTTGGCGGAGATTGCGCGCCGGCAGGACGGCGGCGGGGGTTGGCGCACTATCACGGAAGAGAGCCCCGACTACGTGCGCACTTATTCAACTGTGGTTGCATTGTGGACCCTCGCCGAGGCAACAAGTTCGCCGGCACTAAAAGATAGAATTGGGTCGAAATATATCCAGGCGATGCGGCGCGGCGTCAGTTGGCTGATACAAAACTACAAAGCCGGACAAGGCTGGGTGCAGAATCCACAACGCACCGGGCAGCAGGATCGATTCGACGGCTTGACTGCGCACGCTCTGTTTGTCCTGTCGCGCGCGGAAACGATTTCAGATCTCGCGTATTTGAAAAACGATCAAACCTACCTGACGGCCAGAAGAGATTTCAAAAACAACAAAGAGCGGGCAGCCAAGTCGATTGAAAAAGATAACAGCAGCATTCCGGACGCAGACGTTCATTTCGTTGGCAGCGAGTTTATGGGCGAGGGCTCGACGTTTTTATGGTTTCCCTGGACGCTGGCCGAACTAAGCCAACTGTCGCTCGATCAGGGGTTGTCTGATGCTGAACGAAAGGCTGCGGACAGTTTGCGCCTGGAGATACTAAACGCGAACGCTGAACGGATTGATCGATACGTAGAGACAGCTAACCTTACTTACCTGCTCGCGGAAAATTTGTTTTGCGTTAACACCTATCTGAATGCTCGCGCGACTGCGACGCAGTGAGCCGTGCAATGAAGA
>JANMVC010000391.1:0-5984 GCA_031392315.1 Pyrinomonadaceae bacterium
GCAATCGACTTGAGAGACTTGCTCAACGGCAGCACATTGCCTTGATTTTTCAAAAGCACTACGGAGCGCGCCGCAGTCTTGCGCGCGGCGGCGACATGCTCTGAAGTGAAGATGGAATTCGCCTCCCGCGTCTCGTCGGCATATGGTTTCTCAAAAAGCCCCAGACGAAACTTTATCCGCAGAACCCGCCGGACAGCTTCATCAATCGATGCGACTGTAAGCTTGCGTTCGCGCAGCAACTCCGCCGCGTGCTTGTTGTACAAACGGCTGACCATCTCCATGTCCACTCCGGCACTGAGTCCGGCGGCCGCGGCTTCTTTTTCATCGGCGGCAAGTCCGTGATTGATCAGCTCCTTGACGGATTCGTAGTCGCTGACCACGATGCCGTCAAACTTCCATTCCTGGCGCAGCACCGCGGTTAGGGTAAACGGGTTGGCTGACGTGGGGACGCCGTTTAGATCATTGAAGGCGCTCATGAACGTGCCGACGCCGGCATCGAGCGCTGCCTTGAACGGAGGGAAGTAAACCTCGCGCAGGGTTCTTTCCGAAACGTCGGTGGTGTTGTAGTCGCGGCCGGCTTCCGCAGCGCCGTAGGCCACCCAATGCTTGGCGCACGCGACCACCTTGTCGTCGGCGCTGTAGTCAATGCCCTGAAATCCCATGACGCGCGCCCGGGCCATCGCAGCTCCGAGGAATGGATCCTCGCCGGAGCCTTCGGCAATTCTGCCCCAGCGCGCGTCGCGGGCAATGTCTACCATTGGCGCGAAGGTCCAGTGGACTCCCGCGGCGCGCGCTTCCTTTGCGGCAATCGCGGAACTGTGCTCTGCTGCCGCCGGATCCCAGGTTGCGGCTTCGCCGAGCGGAATGGGAAAGACTGTTCGGTAACCATGAATCACGTCAAAGCCGAAGAGCATGGGAATCTTCAGGCGCGACTCTTCCATGGCCAATCGCTGGAGTTGGTTGGTGCGGGCTGCGCCGCGGACGTTCAGCGTGGAACCCAGCAGACCCTTGCGGACCATCTCCAGGTGTTCTGGTCGAAAGTTTCCGTTGGCTTCGCCATCGAGTTGCTGGAGTTGGCCCAGCTTCTCGGCGAGCGTCATCCGAGCCAGCAAGGCAGTGATTTTTCGTTCGACGTTTGCCCGGGCCCCCGCGGGCTTGGGTCTTTGTTGCCGCTGCTGCTGCGACGCCGTGGGAATCGCGACTATCGTGACCGCGAGCAACAACGTCAGCAGCAGTTTCAGCAGACTCGTCGACCTATTCAGCTTCATACTCCGCGAAAACCAGTTTAGAACCTAAACCGAGCTTGCAGGTCGATGACGCGACCGGAAAGCCCACGTAGCGAACGCCCGAAGTTCACGTCGGTAATGATTGAGCCCGGATCGAAAAAGCGAATTGGAGCCAGGTTTACCATATTGAAGACGTTGAAAAAGTTTGCGCGCAGTTCGAGGTTTGTGCCTTCGTTGATGAACGGCATCGCAATCTTTTTTGCCACGCTCATGTCGATGTTGAAAAACTGCGGTCCGCGAAACGAATTACGCTCGATGCCGGGTTGCGCGTTTGGCGTCAGCGTGAAATACCTGGCGCCGCCGCCCGGAAAGTTTCCGCCCGCCCGGATAAAAGCGTCATCCGATGTGTCATCGAGCGCCCCACCGAGATAGGCCGATGGGCGAATCGGACCGAAGAAGCGTCCGCTGGGTTGCCGCAAATCCGAGAAGAACTTCGGCGTGAAAGGGAAGCCAGTGCTTCTGGTCACGATTGCGTTGATCTGAAAACCGTCAAAGATGGCGCGCATCGCAGAACTTCCGCTGCGGAAGAAGTTTGTCTCGTAAGTTGCCGAAGCAGTCAGGTGATGGCGCACATCGAAATCAGAATAGCCATACTCCGAAGCGATGTCGCCGGGATTGGTTTGATTGGTTTCCGCGCCGGGGCCTTCATACGAAAGGTTGTCGCGGCTCTTGCTGAAGCGATAGTTAGCGTCAAACTGAAAACTATTGGCGAAGCGTCGGGCGAGCCCGGCGTTGATTCCGTTGTAGTTTGAGTTGACGTCAGGTTGCGGAAAAAAAACGGCCTGGAAGTTTGCGCCGTTGATTTGAGTGATCAGGGTTTGATCCACCAGCCGAATCAAGCGGCGTCCTCTGCTGCCCTGGTAGCCGAGCGAGCCCACGAGTTGCCAGGGTAATTCATATTGGCCCTCGAAGGAGTAAACATAAACGTGTGAATTTGGCGTGTCCTGAAATGCGCCATAGATCTCGACCGGTGCGCCGCGCACGCCGCCCGTAACCGGATCGATGCCTTGGGCCAACGCCGGGTTAACCGGGAAACTGTTTGGCGAACTGCTGCTGCCGATGCCGAAGCGAATCAAGCCGCCGGCATACGGAGTGCTGAAATCAGTCGCGGCGGTACCGCAGCAGATGTTGAAGCGCGCGAAGTATGGCGGATTGCCACGCGTGTTTGTGAACAGCACATTTGGCAGACGGTTATAACTGATGCCAAAACCGCCACGCAGAACGAGGCGCGAGCTTGGGCTGTAAGCGAAACCGAAACGCGGCGCAAAGTTGTTCTTGTCAGTATTGAAGAGCTTATCGGTCGTCACTACGCGGCCGCCCGAAGCCGTGCCCGGTTCGATAATGAAGTTTGTGAGCCGGCCTTTCGTCTCAGTCGGCGGCGTGAACAACTCGTAGCGCAGGCCGAGATTGATACTCAGGTTAGGCCGCACCTTCCAGTCGTCCTGAATGAAAGCAGCGTAGTCGCCGGTGCGGAAGAAACGCTGCGCATCAGCCGGGCCGCCGGTGCGCGGGTCGGCATTGATCGCTTCGAAGATCGGCGTCTCGTTGGCCAGGTTGAAAAGACCGACAAACGAATAAACGGGACGCGCGCCGCCGCTCAGATCGTTGTTGTCATGTTCGAGACGAATTTGTCCGCCCAAGGAGAGCGCGTGATTGCCTCTGACGATGCGCAGGGTGTCGCGGACCTCGTAAGTGTTCTGCGCGAACACTGCCGGTGTGGTTTCCCCCCGCTCCGCGCCGAAGCGAATGCGGTCAAACGGCAGGCCCTCGACCTCGAGGCGCGGAATGCCAAAGTTTGTTTCCGATGATGCCGACACTTGATCGCTCGCAAATCGCGTGAAGCTGAAGCGGGCTTCGTTCACTACGTTGGTGCCGATTGGTTGAATGTAGGCAAGAGTTATCGCCGTGTTGCGCGGCTGGTTCCTCAGGTCGGACGCCGGACGACCACGCGATCCGAAATCGGCGTTGAGATCGTTGCGGCTGGTAAAGAAGGAGCTGGCGGTAAACCTCGCGCCGCCCTCGGTAATGTAGTCGTAACGGAAGTTGTATTGCTTAGCGCGCTCGTTGCGGGGAATGGAGATCACCGCCTGCTGAACATCCGGAATGCCGTCGAATCCGCCACCAACCGGATTGCCGAGGCTGACATACTGGCCCGTCGCGCCCGTTGGCGAACCAAGATCTAATCCGCCCGCCACAACTCGGCAGCGATTCGGATCATTTCCGAAACGCGCGCAGCTCGGCGTTACCAATGCGGAGATACGCGGGGCGATGCCGGCCGTGCCGAAGATTCGAGCTATTTGGCTACCAGGTCGTTGAGCAATTACGAGCTGACGAAACTCCGGAGTCTCGACGAATTCGGTTTGGGTCTCAACGGAATTGTTGCGCAACATCTCGGTAGAGAAAAAGAAGAACGAGCGATTGCGCCCGCTGATGGTTGACGGACCACCCTCGCCAAAGCGCGGCAGCGGGAGCCGGCCGCCCAGAGAGCCGCCGAATTGACGAAAACGATTGGCCACGCGCTGGCGCGGCAGGTCGATGCCGCCATAAGGATTGAATGCATTCAACGAAGGTTCGTTGTACTTGAAAAACGCGCTACCGTGAAAGTCGTTTGCCCCACTCTGGGAAACCACTTCGATTTGCGCGCCGGAGTTGCGGCCCAACTCCGCCGAGTAGTTTGACGATGTGACGCGCACTTCCTTGACGGACTCCTGGTTTGGCGTGATCACCGCGGCCCCGCCGAATTGAAGACTGTTGACGCTCACGCCATCAATCTGAAAATTGTTACTGGAAATGCGCTGACCGTTGGCGGAGATTGGGACCTGGTTTTCGGATTGAAAGACTGCCGAGTTTGATCCGCCCGGACCCGTCGTATTCGGCAACCCGACCGACTGCCCACTGCCGCTGCGCGCGCCGAGTCCGATAATGCCGGGCGTCAGTCGTACGAGTTCATAAGGATCGCGACCGGCCTGCGGCAAGTTGCGCACTTCCTCGGTGGTAATCGCACTGGACACGCTGCCATTCTCCGTTTCCAGAATCGCTGTCGCCCCTTCGTCGATTGTCACACTTGCCGACACTTCGCCAATCTCGAGCGCCACATCGAGACCCTGAACAGCTTCGGCATTGATGCCGAGGTTTTCCAAAACACTCTTCTTGTATCCCGCCTTTTCCACTGTGAGCGTGTATTTACCCGGAGACAGGCCGGAGATGCGGTAGTAGCCTTCGGAGCTGGTGGTGGCTTCCTGGGCGGTACCCGTTTCGGTATTCGTTAGCGTCACCTTCGCTTCGGGTACCAGCCCGCCGGAGGAATCCTTCACTGTGCCTTGCACGCCGGCCTTGAATTGCGCGTTGACCGCGACTACCGCAAAAAGAAGGAATAGACAGCAGATCACGACGCGAACAGGACTAGACATAGTTCGGTTCATTGGAAAGCCTCCCACGGTTGGCTGAAGTTTATTTTGACGAAGGCGCCCGAACCCGTGAGAAGCAAAGCTCACTCTGGAAGATTTTATTCCAAGAGAGAGTTGGGGGTTTTGCTTTCTGAGGGAAACGGATTCGTTTCGCGCGCGCGTAGTCTACGTTGTGGGGGGAATGTTCGTATGTGTTCTACCACGCTTATAGCGATGTTGGTACGACAAAATGAAAACTTCAATATATTTCCCGGATAGAGTCTGGTAAGCTGACCACCCCAAATCGAGACAGTTATTGCGAATCAGAATCGCGGTCCAGCAAACCCGGTGGCCGCTTCCGGGAAGTCAGTGGAAGGTTTCGGACACAGCGGATCCCCCGCCCGGAATCTGTCGCCGGCGCATGGCCGGAGCAAGCTGTAGCAATTATCTTGTGGTCCTAATTGAATTGTAGAGAAGGGAAGAAGCTGTATGCGACATCAAATTCTAATCGTCTGTTTAGTCGCGCTGGCGCTCGTCGCCGGCGGTTGCGTATCCACCACCCAACAAACCAACGGCGGCGCGACGAGAGCTAAGAAGGGGCCAAACGATCGAGTCAAGGTAGGATTCGCGATGGACACCTTGAAGGAGGAACGTTGGCAGCGCGATAAGGATCTGTTTGAGAAACGCGCAAAGGAACTTGGGGTAGATCTCAACGTCCAGGTTGCCAATGGCAGCGACAGCGAACAGATCAAGCAGGCGGAGAATATGTTGACTCAGGGCGTTGACGTGCTGGTCGTGGCGCCGCACAACAGCGAGATTGCCGCGTCGATCGTTGAGTCAGCCCATCGGCAGGGCGTTCCGGTTATCGCTTACGATCGTCTGATTAAAAACGCGGATGTGGACCTCTACATTTCGCATCAGGTCGTGAAGATGGGCGAGATGCAGGCGAAGTATTTGCTCGATCACGTCAACAAGAAGCCGGCCAACTTTGTGATTGTGGGCGGCTCGCCGACCGACAATAACGCGCTGCTGCTGCATGAAGGCCAGATGAATATTCTCAAGCCGGCAGTAGATCGCGGCGACGTGAAAATCATTTCCGATCAGTATGCGAAGGAATGGCAGGCGAGTGCGGCGCTGAACATTGTCGAGAATGCCTTGACGCAGTCAAACAACCAGGTGGACGCAGTGGTCTGCTCGAATGACGGAACGGCACGCGGCGCGGTGCAGGCGCTGGACGCGCAGGGGTTGACGGGAAAAGTTTTGGTCTCCGGTCAGGACGCTGATCTTGCCTCGCTCAAACTGATCGTGGAAG
>JANMVC010000464.1:0-4519 GCA_031392315.1 Pyrinomonadaceae bacterium
TGCATCCGAAAACGCTGCAGCCGGCGGTGGAGCGAGACATTCCAGTGCGCATTTGTAACTCGCGCGCGCCGGAAAGCGAGAGCACGCTGGTTGGTTCGGAGACGGAGAAGTCGCAGCAGACAGTGAAGTCGATAGCGCACAAGTCTGGCGTGACAACAGTCCAGATCACCTCGGCACGCATGCTGGGCGCATACGGTTTCTTAAAAGCTTTGTTTGAAGTTTTCGATCGGCATCGTACGGCCGTGGATGTAGTTACTACTTCTGAAGTCAGCGTTTCGCTTTCGCTCGACGACACCAGCGCGCTTCCTGCAATCGTGAAAGAGTTGGAAGAATTCGGCACGGTTTCGGTTGAAGGAAGTCGAGCGATTGTTTGCGTAGTCGGTGAAGGACTGCGCAGCACGCCGGGAATTGCCGCACGCATTTTCTCGACGATTAGCGACATTAACGTCTCGTTGATTTCGCAGGGCGCATCGAGAATTAATCTGACGTTCGCGGTTGCGGAAGCGCGGGTGGAAGAAGCGGTGAGACGGCTGCACCAGGAGTTTTTTGAGACTGCAGAGAACGAAAACGCGATGCCGGCAGTCACAGAAACTGAGGTGTCGGCTAACTCGGCAGTCTGAAGCAGTAGACTCTTGAATGAGCTCCTTCGGAGCTGGTGAGGAATTGGACTTTCGATTAATCAGATGAATCTGTTTGAGTTAACACGAAAACTGATCGACATTCCCTCGCTGACTGGCGACGAGCGCGCGGTAAGCGAGTTTCTGAAAGCGCATCTTGAAGGTTTGGGCTATAACGTGGAGATGCAGGAAGCCGCGCCGGATCGTTTTAACGTTATCGCCACCAGCGAAGTCGCACCGCGCATAGTTTTCTCGACGCACATGGACACCGTGCCGCCGTTCATTCCATCCAGCGAGGACGACGTTCACATCTATGGGCGCGGCGCTTGTGACGCTAAGGGAATCATTGCGGCGCAAATTGTTGCTGCTGAACAACTGCGCCGTGCAGGGGTGAATGAAGTTGGGTTGCTGTTTACGGTTGACGAAGAGATGGGAAGCCTGGGCGCGCAGGTCGCGAATCAGGAAAGACACTCAAGCCAAACTACATTTCTGATCAATGGCGAACCCACGGACAACAAGCTGGCGGCGGCTACGAAAGGATCGTTGCGCTTGAGTCTGAGGACGCACGGGCGCGCAGCACATTCGGCTTATCCGGAGCAGGGGGAATCCGCGATTGAAAAACTTCTCGATGTCCTTGCGGATATTCACCGGACAGTGTGGCCCACAGATGAATTGCTGGGAGAGACAACTTGCAACATCGGCGTCATCAGCGGCGGCACGCGCCCAAATGTTGTCCCCGAAGAAGCGGAGGCGGTGTTGCAGTTTCGCTTGGTGAGCGAGGCGGCGCCGGTACGAAGCCTTCTGGAACAAGCAGTAGCTGGACGCGCGGAAGTAGAATACCTATCTGAACACGAGCCCATAAGATTGCACTCGGTGGCCGGGTTTGAGCAGTGTACGGTCCGTTTCACCACTGACATTCCTTATCTTTCAAACTGGGGGACGGCGCTCTTGCTGGGGCCGGGGTCAATTCTCAATGCGCACACTGATCATGAGTCGGTAGGGAAAGACGAACTCAACAGAGCGGTGGATTTGTACGTTCAACTTGCGCGCGCGCTCCTGGCGGAAGATGGCGCGAGACAACTTCGCGCAAGCGAAGAAGTCGTGCCGGGGGTGCTCCAATGAAGATTGCTCTGATTGGACATGGCGCGATGGGCCAGTTGGTGGAACAACTGGTGCGCGAAGCGGGCGATGAGATTGGCGCAATCCTGACTTCGCGCGACGCTGCTTCCAATACGGTCGACGAAATAGCTGCCGCGCTCAAGAGTCACGATGTCGCGATAGATTTCTCGGTTGGCAACGCAGTGTTGAGAAATGTCGAAGCGTGCGCCCGCGCGGGCGTCGTTCTTGTGGAAGGAACTACGGGCTGGAAAGACGACATCGCGGAAGTGCGTCGCATTGTGGCGGAACACGATGGCGCGCTCGTCTACGGCGCAAACTTCTCCATCGGCGTGAATGTGTTTTACAAGATGGTCGCGCAGGCAGCGAAACTCATGTCGCAGTTGGAAGGGTACGAAGCGTTTATGGAGGAGCAGCACCACTCGCGCAAGCGTGACGTTCCTTCCGGCACGGCGTTGAAGTTGAAAGATCTGATGTCCGAACACATCAAGGCTGATATCCCGATTGCGTCTACGCGGGCGGGTAAGATTCCCGGCACCCATCGCGTGGGCTTTGACTCGGCTGCGGATCAGATCACACTGACACACACCGCGCGTTCGCGGGCAGGCTTTGCAGGCGGTGCGTTGCTGGCGGCGCGGTGGATTGTAGGACAAAAAGGTGTGTTTGAGTTCTCGGAAGTGATTGATGAGATACTTCAGAAGAAGTGATGAGTAATGAGTGATGAGTGATGAGGCCGACAGTCCTCTCATTCACACCGCGGCTTCAGCCCGGTGATACAAACAGCGAAACGAGTGCAGAACCGTTTTAACGGTTTCTCGTTCATCGTTCCCACTAAGGGACCCTTAAAAATGTAAACCGTTAAAACGGTTGGCTAGCCTGATCGACCAGATCACCGGGCTGAAGCCCGGTGTTAATGAGAAATGATCCGATTGCTTTGCCCGACAGAATCCCAGGAGATGCAAACATGACGATGAACATTGACTGGCTGCGCGGTTGCGCAACTGCTTTGGTTACGCCCTTCAAGGCGGACGGCGCTGTGGACGAAGAAGCACTGACTCGGCTGATTGAGTATCAGTTGACGGGCGGCATCAAACTTCTGGTTCCCTGCGGCACTACGGGTGAGAGCGCCACGATGACTGAGGCTGAAGATCAGTTTGTCATCAGGCACGCGATCGAACTGGCGCGAGATCGCGCCCGCGTGATTGCCGGCACCGGCAGCAACTCCACCGCCGCCGCGATCGAGAATTCGAAGATCGCGAAAGCCCTCGGCGCCGATGCCGTGTTGGTAGTTGCTCCTTTTTATAACAAGCCGACGCAGGCCGGACTGTACGCGCATTTCCGCGCTATTGCCGAAGCCGTTGATATCCCCATCGTGATTTACAACGTCCCGGGGCGAACGTCTTGCAACATCGCGGCGGAAACCACGCTGCGGCTGGCGCGCGACTGCGAAAACATCGTGGCAGTAAAAGAGGCTTCGGGAAACCTGGCCCAGATCATGGAGATTCTGCGCGGTCGGCCCGAGGGCTTTTGCGTGCTTTCCGGCGACGATGCCTTTACGTTTCCAATGATCGCGCTTGGCGCCGATGGTCTGATCTCGGTCGCATCAAACGAAGCACCGGAGTTGATGAACCGCCTGGTGAACCTCGCCCTCGAAGGAAGCTGGGACGAAGCGCGCGAGTTGCACTACCGCCTGCTGCCGCTGATGGAAGCAAACTTTATCGAGTCGAGCCCCGGTCCGGTGAAAGCGGGAGTCGCTATGATGGGTCTGATCGACGAGAACTACCGCCTGCCGCTCGTGACAATAGAGGACAAGACGCGCGCAGTTTTGCGGCAAGTGCTGACTGATCTTGGGCTGTTAGAGGAAGCGTCGCATGCCACTTCGTGAACAGGTTGAAGCGCTGGCCGCGCGGACCGAAGGCGAATTCAGCGCGGAAGATCGGGCCTTGTTTGCCGACTTTAAGACTGCGCTGAACCAGGGCAAGATCCGTGCGGCTGAACGCGACCCCGATGGACGTTGGCACGCAAATGCCTGGGTGAAGCAGGGCATACTCCTGGGCTTCCGCATGGGCCAGTTGGCGGATATGTCGGCGTCGCCGCACCTTCGGTTTTTTGATAAAGACACCTATCCAGCGCGGCCCACCAGCATGGCAGACAATGTGCGCATCGTGCCCGGTGGATCGAGCATACGCGACGGCGCGTACGTCGCGCCCGGAGTTGTTTGCATGCCGCCGATGTTTATTAACGCCGGCGCGTATGTTGACGAAGGAACGATGATAGATAGTCATGCGTTGGTCGGCTCCTGCGCGCAGATTGGCAAGCGCGTTCACCTGTCGGCCGCCGCGCAAATTGGCGGCGTGCTCGAACCCGTAGGGGCAGTGCCTGTAGTTATCGAAGACGACGTGCTGGTGGGCGGCGGCTGTGGAGTCTACGAAGGAACGATCGTGCGTGAGCGCGCGGTGCTGGCAGCGGGAACGATCCTGACGGGTTCAACCCCGGTTTACGACTTAGCACGCGAGACGATCTATCAGCGCACCGCCGATGCGCCGTTGGAAATACCGGCCGGCGCAGTTGTGGTTCCCGGCTCACGCAATGTTCGCGGTGAACGCGGAGCTGCCTGGGGCCTGTCGCTCTACGCGCCCGTGATAGTGAAATATCGCGACGAGAAGACTGATCGAGCGGTGCAACTGGAAGACTATCTGCGGTGAGCTGTGATCTCGCTTGGGCCGAACCTATCGAAGGAGTAACCAAATCGACATCAAACTCACCAGGCAGATACTGTCAGAGGC
>JANMVC010000476.1:0-4961 GCA_031392315.1 Pyrinomonadaceae bacterium
GGCTCCGGTTCTGCGGGCAAGTAACAACCCGTCACGCTCCAAGCTTCGATTATCAATCCGATTTCCGTCGCTTCGCCCGCCGTCCGCCTGGCCTGGAGTTTGGTAACGATAGCCTGTGCAGCGCTGGCCTTGTTCCAAACATTGCGCGGCTCCATCGTTTCAGTCAAAACAAACCCGGCCACCTTCGCCGCCTCCGGCGATTCAAACACTTTCGCATCATACTGGGCGGCAATCTCTTTTGGGGTCATAGCAACGGGTAAATGGTGAATCGTAAATCGTAAATGGTTAGGAGTAGATTACATGACACTCGTTTCTCCTATTCACCATTTACTATTTACCATTCACTTGTCTTTGGGCATCACTTCTTTCCCGCCCTGGAAGATCTCGCGCATCATCCGCTCCTGCGGTACAGACAGAATTTCGAGACCATACGCGCGCCGCTGTTCCAGCTGCTCCCGCTCCACATCAGTCTGGACCGGCAAATGCTTTTCAGTCCACTCGTTTTCGATAAACTCGAGCGCGTAGTCTTTCCGCAGCGGGTGCCCCACCCAATCCGGCGGCAGCAAAATTCTTCGCAGGTCGGGATGATTACTAAAAGTCACGCCGAAAAGATCGTAAACTTCGCGCTCCATCCAGTTCGCTGACGGCCAAACACTGGTAACGCTTTCAACGCTCCCCTGCTCCGCAACCGACACCTTCAAACGTACGCGTTCGTTTCGCTTAATCGAAAGCAGGTTATAAACGACCTCGAGCGGCGCTTCGCGGTTCATTGGGTAATGCACGCAGGTCAAATCTGATAGGTAATTGAAAGGTGTGTCCGCGTCGCGGCGCAGGAAATCACAAACCTCGACGATGCGCGCGGAGTCAACGCGAATCGAAAGTTGTCCGAGAAACTCCGACGCCTCCATCACCGCGCCGTCAAACTGCGTCTTTAACCTTTTGACTAATGCGTGGCCGGAAGCATCGACAGGCTTTGGACCTTCTTCTTTTTTCTTAACTGGCGGCTTGGGCGCGCCTGGAGCAGGCTGGGCTGCCTTTTCGGCGAGTGATTCTTTGACGGCAGCTACGCGCGACTTGGCCTGTTCGACCATCGATGCCTTTTCCGCATCAGCTCCGGCAGCTTCGCCCGCATCCGGAATTGCAGCGGGTGGCGGCGTACCAGTCGCATCGGCAGCAACAGTCACGCCCTGAGCGTCCGGCCTCGATTCTCCCACCGGCTTCTCAGGCGATTCGTTTAGCTTGTCGTTGTCGTCCGCCATCAGCTTTCGCTTGTCCTAACCACACTCTGACCAACAGTGCGATGCACTCTTCGGATCGCGCTAACGGTTCTGACGTTGGTGTAAAAGCTATTACAAAAGGTCGGCAGACGTGGATTTAAGCATGACCATAAATTGCTGTCAACCAACTTGTTCTCGGCTTTTTTGTAACGCAAACTGTTAGTTTGCGGCGAGAATTTTAGACTGCTCCGGCATTGAACTTTTGTTGCAGACGCAAACTAACAGTTTGCGTTACAGAGCGCAGCTTGACGATGTAAGTGACGAAACCCTATCATGGTTCGTTTGTAGGAGGCGGCATTTCGCCGTCTATAGCCGAGGGTTTAAGAGAATCATGAAACCAGAAATTCATCCGCAATATCAGGAAATCACCGTCACCTGCGCCTGTGGCGAAAGCTTTAAGACTCGCTCCACCAAGCATGGCGACCTTCACGTGGAAATTTGCTCCGCTTGCCATCCGTTTTTCACCGGCAAGCAGAAGCTCGTTGACACTGCCGGACGCGTCGATCGCTTCAACAAGCGTTATGGCAAGAAGACGCCTGCGGAAACTCCCGCGGCAACGCAGTAAGCCGCCATCACCAGGACGACATTCTTGTCTGTCCCCGAGGACTACGCTTGAGTTTTAGGCACTAGCACAACTTTCGAATCCAAACGCCGGCGAGAAATCGTCGGTCGCTATTCGTGGATCACACACGTTGCGACCGAGATCAAACGCCGGCGTTAGTCTTAGTAGGACTTAAGCAGTTCAGAGTTCAAGCTTCTGCTTGCTTCCTTGTCAAAACAGACAACCTAATAGGTTGAACTCTAAACTGCTTGCGAAGGAAGAAACCATTGAGCACCAACGAACGAGATTTGATTGTCGGCGGCCAGGCAGTGATTGAAGGCGTGATGATGCGCACTCCAAACGCCTATGCCGTCGCCGTGCGTAAAGCCGACGGAACAATCGTCAACATTTCGGCGCGGCTGCCGAAATGGAGCGAGAAGTATCCGCTGCTCAACCTTCCCGTGCTCCGCGGCAGCGCCGTGCTGATTCAGTCTATGGGACTGGGAATAAAAGCCCTGAACTATTCGGCCAACGAAGCCTTTGGCGACGCCCAGGAAGCCGAGGCAAAAGAAGTTCAAGTGGCGTTGACACCGGCGGTGATTGAGGGTGAAGGCGACTTCGCTGGAATTACCGGAGCGATGCCGGGACTCTTTCCAATCCCTACCGAGAAGCGCGCGAAAGATGAAATGAAGAAAGGTGGCACCGCAGCCGCCGCTGGCTCGATCATCTTTGCGATCATCTTCAACATTTTGCTTTTCGTCGCCGCGCCCTTGCTCCTAACCAATGCGCTCTTCATCGGAGCGGGTTGGGCTGAGGCGCCAGTCGTGCAGGCTCCGGCAACCAGTGGTTCGCAAACTGCCGGTGCACAGGTGTCGCAACCAGCCGCAACGGATATCGCGCCGGCAGCGCAACCCGCATGGTACGCGCGGGCCTGGACTTCAGTTCGCACTTATCTGCATCCCGTACGCCCCTCGATTTCGTTCAACCTGATCGACGGACTAATTCGCATGAGTTTCTTCCTGATCATGATTTTTAGTTTTTCGTTGCTGAAGGACATCAGGCGCGTATTCGAGTATCACGGCGCGGAGCACAAGACGGTGTTCACCTGGGAAGCAGGTTTGCCGTTGACGGTTGAAAATGCGCGCCCGCAACCGCGGCAGCATCCGCGTTGCGGCACAAGTTTTCTGATGGTGGTGATGCTGGTTTCAATCGTGCTGTTCTCAGTCATCAAGTTTGACTCGTTGCTTTTTAACTTTCTCGTGCGCCTGGCGCTGATGCCCTTGGTCGCCGGACTTTCCTACGAAATCATTCGGCTGTCTGCGAAGAAAGAGAGCGGTTGGTTTTTCAAACTGATGACGCGTCCCGGCGTTTGGCTGCAAAACATCACGACGCAGGAACCGGACGATCAGCAGCTCGAAGTTGCGCTTGAGGCATTGAAGGAATCGTTGAAGCTGGAGCCAACAACCGGCGAGCCGGCGCTCGCACCATTATCCTAAGAGGAGTTTAGAGTGCAGCCTTCGGGCTGCGGCACGCTAAAACGTAAGCTCAGCTAATTGCTATGTTAGAACGACTCGAACAAATTGAAGCTCGCTACGAAGAACTCGCCAATGAGCTCTCCGCTCCCGAGTTGCTTTCCGACCAGACCGCTTACACGAAGGCCGCGCGGCAGCACCGCACGCTGGGTGAAATCGTAAACAAGTATCACGCCTGGAAAACTCTCAAAGAAGAGTTGACTGGCGCCGGCGAGCTGGCCGAAATTGCCGACGACGACGAGATGCGCGACATGGCCCGTCTGGAAGTGGAGACGCTTCAGCAAAAACTGGAGACAAGCGAAGCCGAGTTGAAGCTGCTGCTGGTTCCTTCCGATCCAAACGACGAGAAGAATGTGATTGTTGAAATCCGCGCCGGCACCGGCGGCGACGAAGCGACGCTTTTCGCCGCCGAGATGCTGCGGATGTATGGCCGTTACGCCGAACGCCAAGGTTGGAAGTTTGAAGTGCTCGATGCTTCTGAGTCAGGAATTGGCGGCTTCAAGGAAGCAATCGCCCTGATCGAAGGCGAGAAAGTCTATTCCAAACTCAAACACGAATCGGGCGTGCATCGTGTGCAACGCGTGCCGCAAACAGAAGCGAGCGGACGGATTCACACTTCCGCAATCACCGTGGCGGTGCTTCCCGAAGCAGAAGAAGTTGACGTTAAGATCGATCCGAAGGAACTGCGCATCGACACGTTTTGTTCCTCCGGTCCGGGCGGACAGTCAGTGAACACCACTTACTCCGCAGTGCGCATCACACATCTGCCGACGAACACGGTCGTCTCGATGCAGGATGAAAAGTCGCAGATAAAAAATCGCGAGAAGGCGATGCGTGTCCTACGCGCGCGTTTGCAGGAAATGGCCGAACGCGAGCAGCACGACGCGTTAGCCAGCGAGCGACGCACAATGGTTGGTTCGGGCGATCGTTCCGAAAAGATCCGCACTTACAACTTCAAGGAGAATCGCGTCACCGATCACCGCATCGGACTCACTATTCACCAACTCGACCTGGTGATGCAGGGCAACATCGACGAAATCATCCAGGCCCTCGTCTCCCACGACCAGGCAGAAAAAATGAAAGCCGAAGCGATCGCGGCTTAACTAATTTCGAGTTCCGAGTTTCGAGTTACCCGATTTGAAACTGAATCCCGAAACTCGAAACTCGAAACTCGAAACTAATGCCTTCGTCCACCCACGTCATTCTCATCCGTCACGGCCAATCGCAGGGAAACGCCGAGGGCCGCTTCGGTGGTCACACTGATACGCCGCTTTCGCCACTCGGCAGGAGGCAAGCGGAAGCTACCGCCCGAGTGCTCGCCTCCGAAAAACTTCAGGCGATCTACACCAGTGATCTTCGCCGCGCAGTTGAAACCGCGGCGCCTCTGGCAAAACTAACCGGCGCGGCTCTTGAACCTACGGAGGCGCTGCGCGAACGCAGTGTGGGTGTGATGGAGGGTTTAACTTTTGCTGAGGCCGCGGCGCAGCACCCCGAACAATATCAGGCTTTGTTGCGCCGGGATTTCGATCACGTATTGTTAGGCGGGGAAAGCTACCGGCAAATGCTCGATCGCGCGGCGGCGAAGTTGGACGAGGCCATTGCGAAACATCG
>JANMVC010000537.1:0-1726 GCA_031392315.1 Pyrinomonadaceae bacterium
ATAGTTCTCCTCCGATTAGCTCGTAGCGGTTTCCATCGTCGTCGGGGTATACGTCGAGGTCGGCGATTGTTAACAGCGGTTCAATCGTTGAGGCCATAACTGATTCCTCATTCGTAGCGGTTGGAGGGGAATCTATCACAAGTGCCCAGGCAGGCAAACGGATCTGAGGTTGAGGCAGGCGACTACTTAATGCAGAAATTCTTTCATCTAGTACATCTTCGTCAACTCAATGCCGGTGTAATATGCCTTGAGAATTTGTTCACCGCTGAAGCCCTGGCGCGCGAGCCCGTAAGCGCCTACCTGGCACATGCCCACGCCGTGGCCCCAGCCGCGGCCGATGAAACTGAAACCCGTCACGCGCCCTTCGTCGTCAAACTTGCGCTCGATCACAAACAGTTGTTCGCGCAGGCCCAGCGCCGAACGAATCCGTCCACCACGCACATGGGCGGTGCCGTTTGTGCCTATCACCTCAAGATCGGTAACCCGGCGCGAACTCCCGCGCGAAACGACGCGCAGGTCAGTAAGCGAACCAATTCCGTTTGCCGCCCGGCCCAGACGCGACTGCACCTGGGCGACTGACAAGTCATTTATCCAATTCGTGAAGGGCGAGAAGCGATCAGCCGCCGCGCCATTCGGCGCCGGCCTCACTTCCAGGTAATCCACCTCGCCCGCCGAGCTGACGTGGAAGATCACTGGCTCGCCACCTACCAGGGCAACGGAGCGAACCGGATAAGTGCTTTCGCCAATCTGCCGAAACAGAAAAGCGTCGGCGCTGATCTTCACCGGGACATCTTTGCCTTTGGCGCTGCGCAGGATCAGGTTGTCGTCCGCAGTTGGTCTCGCAGTTCCTTTTTGAATTTGCAGCAAGTTACGCGCTTCGAGAAAGCGCGCGATGGAATGTAGCGCCCGCGCTCGTGACAGCGGCTCGCGCGGACGCAACGACGCATCCGGCAAAACTGACAGATAGCCATCACGAACCAACATGGCCACGTCAGACCGATTCGCCTCTGGCACATCTTTGGCATCGCGCACGGCGAGAAAATAATCAACGTCAGCGTCGTTGAGCAGTGTGTTGCCGCGGCTCTCGCCGAAAACTGCGGAACTCAAAGCGGTGGCGAAGGGTCCTGGCTTATTCACATCTTCCGTAACAATCGGGGCGATTTGCCGCGCCAGCGTCGCAGCGGAAGACAGCCAACTGCGAACCTCGGAAACCGGCGCCTCGTCGGTCACCCACGAATCGGAGATTTTCGTTTTTAATGAAGAGAAGTTATGAACTGCCAACAGCGCAACATCGCGGGCGATGGGCACGTTCTGCGCTTCCTTGAGCTCCGCCGGGTCGCGCGTGGTCTTAATTGTGAAGGGAGCGAGGGCCGCGCGGCCTTCGGCGGCGCACTCGCGTCCGACGGCGTATGGCAATGGGCCGTTGAAAATGTTGGCAGCGTCTTCGGTGCGTCCGCCGCAGGTGGATGTGTAGAGCGCGTTTATCGCCTCGCCATTGTAGGTCGCGACCAATCCGCGTGTTTCATCGACAGCGCGCGACGACAGCGTGTTTTCCGAGACCAGACCTTTGTAAACCTGGCTGCGGGTGGTCGGCAAAAGGTCATAGCCTTCGGCCATAAACTGGCCGCGATTGCGCAGCGCATAAGTTCGCGCGGCAATCGCCTGAGCTTTGTGAGCTTCGATCAATGGGTAGCCGCCGGCTGAGAGTTCATTCGGCACCACGCCC
>JANMVC010000565.1:0-7361 GCA_031392315.1 Pyrinomonadaceae bacterium
GCGTGCCTTCAGTTCAACGAGCGACGCGCGTTCGTCGGCGATTCCGGTCAGCCGGTGCGGAAACTCTTTCGAGGTGATCAGAATGTCGATCAACGGCAGCAACTCGGGCAGGCCATCGTAAATGTTGTCGATGTCCGCGGAGACAATCGTCCCTGCGGCGCGGGCCGCCTGGGCCATGCGCGCGCAAGCGGGCGGATCGTGTGCGTCGAGGTGCAGCACCCGACCGCGCGCAGCCAGGGCCACCGGCGCTTGAGCAGCGTTGTAACTCAGTCGCTCGTCGCGGTCCCAGATGATCGTCCGTTCGCCGTTACGTTCGTCAATGATGATGAACGCGATCTGATTGCGCGCGCCTTCGATCACTTCCGCGAATTCTATATCGACGTTTTCTGCCTTCAACTCCGCGAATCCAAACTGTCCTTCCTGGTCGGAACCGAAACGGCCGGCGTAAGCAGTCTTGAAGCCTAAGCGTTGTAAAGCAACCATCGCCGTCGCTGTCTGGCCGCCGGCGGCTTGCTGGTGATTGAGCAGCCGCACTTTAGAATCAAACGCCGGATAAGCGGGCACGACGATCAAATGATCGACGGCGTTGAGACCAAAGCCAACGGCGTCGAATGGGCGAAGATTAGGAAGCAGAAAGGGGAATTTCATTTAGGAACCAAAGCGCCAAAGGCGCGAAATGTAATAGCCTGGGCCAACGGCCCAGGATCGGAAGCTGTAGAAACGTTTTGAGCGCTGAAGGCGCGAAATATAACCAAGCATGACTGGGAAGCTTGCAGCAAGCATGTTAGGAAGGCAGAGTCGATAAATGGAAATTTATCCCGCGCCTTCAGCGCTTCGCGTCCTCGTTTGGAATCCAACCTGGGCCGTTGGCCCAGGCTATTACATTTCGCGCCTTTGGCGCTTCGGGCGACAACAAAACCCCCAATCTACGTTGAGAGTTTTCGAGCTGAGAGCCTGCAATGTTAGGTTCGTGGTCTTCATCGCATCGCTGCGTTAGAATGAACGAGAATACTAAGTCTTCCTGAAGTATCAAGCAGTGACATTAGCCGAAAAGCTCAAAGAAATCCCAGTTTCCGCCGGCGTCTATCTCTACAAGGACAGCGCCGGCAAAATCATCTACATCGGCAAGGCGAAACGCCTGCGCAGCCGTGTGCAATCTTACTTCCGCGAGGCGCGGCCTTTTGATCGCAAGACCGACGCGCTGGTCCGGCAGATAGCCGACGTTGAGTTCATCGTCACCGACAACGAAGTCGAAGCTCTGATTCTCGAAGCGACGCTCACCAAAAAACACAAGCCGCGTTACAACGTCAATCTAAAAGACGACAAGTCGTATCCGCACCTCAAGCTGACGATTAACGAACCGTTTCCGAAAGCGGTCATCACGCGCCGGATACAAAAAGACGGCGCGCTTTACTTTGGCCCGTTTCTGCCGGCCAGCATGGCGCGGAAAACGATCGACGTCATCAACCGCACGTTTCAACTGCGCACCTGCGATATTGAAATCGATGGCAGGGCGCCGCGCCCGTGTCTTGAGTATCACATCAAGCGCTGCCTTGGCCCCTGCGTGAAGGGACTATGCACTGCCGAACAATATCAGGAAGCCGTGCGCGACGTGCGCCTGTTGCTCGAAGGCCGGAACACTGAGCTGGCCGACACGCTTGAGGGCCGAATGGATCAGGCGTCAGCAGAATTACGCTACGAGATGGCGGCGAAGTATCGCGACCTGCGCAAGACCGTCGTCAAACTTTCCGAGCAGCAGAAGATGTCGACCTCGCCAGACCGCGACGTTGATATCTTTGCTTACTATCGCGAAGGCCCGCGGCTCGCGCTGCAACTTTTCACGATGCGCGAAGGTCACATAGTGGGACGGCGGGAATTTTTCTGGGAAGATTTATCGGAAGATGATTTCGATCCCGCATCGTTTCTGAGCGACGTACTCGCGCAATACTATTCGAGCGACTACGTGCCGAAAGAGATTCACGTGCCCGTAGATTTCACCGACCGCGAACTACTCGAGAAAGCGCTGACGGCGCGCCGGGGAAAACGCGTCAGGATTTACTACACGCAGCGCGGTGAGAAACGTGACCTGATCGATCTGGGCGAGAAGAATGCAAAGCTGGCGTTTGACCAGCGCTTTCGCGTGCTCAAGCCGGACATGAAGCGGGTGTTGGAGGAATTGCAGGAGACGTTGGAGCTGCCGCGTTTTCCGGGGCGGATTGAGTCGTTTGATATTTCGCACATCCAGGGCGCGGAGAATGTGGCGGGCATGGTCGTTTGTGACAATGGGAAGATGAACCGCTCGGAGTATCGCAAGTTTCGCATCAAGACGGTCGAGGGCGCGAATGATGTGGCCTCAATGCGCGAAGCAGTCGTTCGTCGTTACCGGCGTCTGCTCGACGAAGGCAAACCGATGCCCGATCTGATCATGATCGATGGCGGCAAGGCGCAGCTGAATGCGGCGGGAGATGCGATGGCCGAATTGGATCTCGAAGCCGTGCCGATGGTGGGCGTAGTGAAACCGCCCTTGAAGCACAACCAGGTTTCCTATCTTTTGGTTAAGGGACGCGAACACGAACCCATCTTTCTCGATCCGCATTCGCTGATTCTTCGTCTGTTGCAAATGATTCGAGACGAAACGCACCGCTACGCGCTCAGTTACCACCGCAAGCGCCGTGAACTGCGCGACTTCACTTCCGAGTTATCTGCGATTCCCGGCGTGGGCGAAAAACGCAAAGGGCGTTTGCTGCGACACTTCGGTTCGATTCATCGCGTGAGCGAGGCAACTGAGATGGAGTTGACGCCGTTTGTGGGAAAGAAGACTGCGCGGGAAGTCGTGGAACACTTCGCTCGCCAACGAAGCCTGGCGGAAACCGGTTTGGCGGTAATCGACAGCGAAACCTTGCGATAACAAATGGCTTTGGTGATTTGACCTTCAAGTTGCCTAAATTGGCAGGTTGGGAAGGGGCATGCCCCCTTCCTGACTGCTCTTTGGCCAGTTGACTATAGACATCCCGCGCGAGGTGCAAGCCAAGTATTCGTTCGTGAGATTTCGTGAAATTTCGTGGATCGTGCGCTTGCGATTCGAGGTCAGACGATCCACGAAATCACACTAAGAAGTTAGAGAGACTTCAAACCAAGCCTCGAACCTGTTAAGCTCATTCTCCCGCGCCCCTGATCCCCACGTGTTTCTCTTTCCAGGTCGAACCATCCTCAAAAACCACCTCCGCCACACCGATTACAAAGGCAAACTTGTTATCCATCGGCTCGCGGTTAGGAATCTTCTGAATCAACGTAATCAGCTTGGGGTGAGAAAGCTTCAAGGTCTGGCGCTGTCCGGGCCGGAGGGTCTTATGCAACGAGTGTAATACATGAGGGCTGAACTCGCCTCGTACTAGAGTCGTGAGCCGACTGTTCAGAGGAGTTATTCGCCAACGGACCGTGACTGACGAGATGTTCTTCGCTGAGCGATTTTCGAGAATTACTTCCTTTATTAGAATCTGTTTTTTTGAATGCTCGTCGGGCTCGCTCCGACCTGAGACCGTCCTCACCGTAACGACCGGGGTTGCAGGGTTGGTAAATTGTTGCTGGTCCGGTAGGACTGCTATTTCCATTCCGTCCTGGTTTTTTCCGGGATCGCTTGCAGATCTGCCGAGGTGAGCAGCTCCGAAAACAAGACCCACAATCATAAGCACAATTCCGCTTACGAATACTAGCCGCATTTTTGACATTGAGTTTCCTTTCTTGTGAAGATGAGTCACTTCTCATGGGAAGTTGACCCCCGCAGAAGGCCGAGATTCCTACTCGTGGGTAACGGGCTTAACCTACGCTCGCCAGCACGCAGTGTCAATGGGTTTAGCGGGGCAAGGCGTACGGTTCAGCTCTGGTTTGCCGGGCCTTCCATTCGGGGCGTCTCGGGATTGTGTCGAGACTCTGAGCCGACCTTCACCCTTGCGCCGTTTGCCCTTTCGTCCCACTGAAGTCGTAGGTGATGTGCAAACGCAGGAACCCGTCCTGCACTTCCGCGCGCACGCCTTTTACGTTTGCCTTAACCGTTCCGCCGCTGGCCTTCATGGGAAGGACCATCTGCAACTGCTGCGGCCGCAGTATCTCAATCGGATTCACCCGGTCGTCAATTGCCGTGCGCACAAAGACGGTGACGAAGGTATTGGCAAACGGCGCCACGTTCTCCAGATTCACGCCTTCCACGTTTATGCGTCCATAAAGCGTTTGCTTGGACTGGTCGAAGGAAAGCTCAATTGCAGTTTGCGCCCAACCCTTAAGCGCGGTGCAATTTCCCAAAAGGTTATAGCTGCCGCTGAAGGCCAATGGAGCGGAAATTTTCCCACCCGCAAACTGGACCTGGGTCTTAGCGTTGCTGCCTTCGTGGGCCAGAGTGATCGTGTTTGTGCATCCGCCCTGGAAAGCGGCTTTTTGAAATTCACCCAATTCAGACCGTGGACCACGGCGGGAAAGTTGGAACGACGGCGGTCCAATATCCTTGAAAATCGTCCCCAGCAGTTCGTCGAAAAAACTATTGCTCAATGAGACGACCACCGTTGCCGGCGGATCACCCGATGGATCAGGCGCCTTCACGGCGGCTCCCGGCACAGCCTTGGAACGCGGCGACCCCAGGAGAAAGATTGTGGCGCCGACCCCGAGCGCTAGCCCGAGCACAAGTATCAGGATGTATTTCATTGATTACCTCAATGCGCCGGCGGCGAAGCTGCTGACGACGGCGAAGCATTGGAAACTGGCGATGGGCCAGTCGTTGCAGCGGGCGCGTTCATGTTGCTGATTAGAACTTTCACCAGCGCGGCGACGGTGTTTGTGAACGCGTCAATCTGCTGGCGGACCTGCGACGCGGGCACTTCGTTGAGTCCAGCCGGAATCTGGAAAAGCGAATCATCAACGGTCGTCGTGATGTCGCGCATCTCCGCCACAATCTTTACGCCCTTCACACCCTGAACATTGCCGCTGGCTTCCGAGTAAAGCTCGGTCCTTAACGGCAGTCCCGTCTCCTTGTCGACAAAAACGAATGCCTCGCTCTTGACTGCGCCCGCGGAGGTCGAGGTGTTTGTAGTTGTCGCGTAGCGATACTTTTCCGCGGTGCGGCCGTTTACCGCTTCCTCGCCCACTCGCTCGATGCCTTTGAGTTTTTCAATGTAGGAAACGATGTGGCCGGCGGTCATCAACTTTTGCATCTGAAAGCCGGTCGCTTCCTTGGTTAGCTCGGCATATTGCTTTCGCCCCGGCGCAATCACGTGATGTTTGCCGCCATGGTCCAGGTAGATCAAATCCGACCCGTCTGGCAACTTAAACGACACGCGGCGGTCAGCGCCGTTGCGCGCAACGTCAGCGGACAGGGTCGGAATGCCGATGGTCTTTTGTCCGCCTTCAGTTTCGGCGCTCAGCACCAAAGTCGCTCGATATTTTTCCGGCTCACGCGCGGCGATTACCGAGACTAACGCAGGAGACGCACTCGGGCTGACTGTCGCGTTGGCATTGGTGGTCAGGTTTGCGTTCGCGTTTGAATCCGTCTTCTGGCAAGCAGTGTTCGCGAAGGCGATAAAGCCAATGGCGAGGATCAAAATTGATATAGGTGTTCTTAAGTGCGCAGTGTTCATCTTGGTCTCCGAAGAATCGAGCGCCGGGCGCTCTACTGTTTTTGAAAGGGGTTTCAGCGGGGGAGCCGTAGGATAACACGGCTGCGCTGGCGTTTGTAAGGCTTAGGACACTCGCCGGTGGATAGTTTCGATTGACTTCGACCCCCTTTTTAGAATAGAAGCGCACTGCTCTTCCAGTTTCAGCGCGTGGGTGTGGTCCATGAAACAAATTCCTGTGCTTCTTTTGCTTGGCCTGGCTTTATCGCTTTGCAACCTAACTAACAAAACCAAAACCGGCGATGGCGCCAGCGGCTCTGGCAAATCGGCGTCGTCCGACGCTGCTGAAAAGGCGACCCCGACTGCTGCCCAGACGCAGGCTTTGGCCGGCGGTTCAACGGCTAGTTGGGAGAACCAGGGGATGTCCTGGACCGTACCGCCGAATTGGAAGGAAGCGAGCAAGGAAGGCAAGATGTTGCTCTGGCGTTCACCCGGCGGGGGCGACGCGGCAAACCTGATCGTGAGCATTTCGCCGATGGACGAAAGTTTCCCGACCGACATCAGCATCAAGGCCTTCTACGATGGAGCCATGACGCGCTTCAAGAATCATGAGGTTGACGAACTGAAGTGGTTGGAGATTGACGGGCTGAAAGGCGTCCAGTTTCGCGAGTCTGATCCGGAAACACCTGACGGTATTCGGCGACTCCAGTGGTTGGCTTACCGGAAACACGCCGGGCAGGTCCAGATGGTTAATGTGATGCTTTCTACCAGCGGTAAGGATTTTCTGCGGCATCAGGACGCGATGTATGGCGTGCTGTATTCCACGAAGATCGCCCACTAAGCTGAGGTCAGTACCATCACGCGATAGCGGGTGGGTACGACACATAGTCGCTCATGCCACGGTCCTTGTCGTTCAGCTAAACCAACCCGCTATCGCGTGGTGGTACTGACTTCATCGGACCGCGGCATGAGTTTTTTCCTCGTTGCTAGTTCTTCTTAATGTAGTTTCGGTGGATCCACGCATCCTTGTTAGCGCGGTCGCGAGTTTCAAAGAAAATATTCTTATCGTCCTCGGCCGTAACCAACCCTACGCGAGCACTCACTTCTTTCTCGCTAGCTGCGGCGCTCTCGCCTTCGGCCAGGAAAACTTTTGCGTGCTCCGGTTTCGCCGGGGCAAACTTGTCTTTCTGAAGTTCCGCAATAGCTTCGATCGCATTCGCCTTCAGCAATTTCGGCCACAGCTTCTTGAACAGTGAATTTGAACCATAGACATCTGCGCTGTTGACCTTGCCGTTGATCGCGAAGACATAACCGATCACGTCCTTGTGGCTGTTCACAATCCCGGACAATGCCTTGATGTAGCTGTCAGCCGTCTCCTGCACTTTGCGATTCTCGACCGCAAGTTGCAGGCTCGAGGCCGAAACCGTGGAATTTACACGCGCGCCTACATTCTGACTCAGTTTGTCTTGGACCGCTGAAACGCTTTCCCAAACACCGCCCTGCGAATTCGAGCGCTTGGCTGCCAGCTTGATTTCCCTGGTCGAGACAACATCTGACGAACTACTGAAAACGGTTGATCGTTCTTCGCCGCGTCCGCTCCAACGTCCGTGCTCCACGCAAAAAGCGGCGATCGGCATCTTGCCGGAACGGCGCGGGACGATTAGATCCACGCCAATCATGCGGTCTTGCTGTCCACCCTTAACGATGTCACCTGACTGAACGTAAATATCTTCATCGGAAATATTCTGAATGGCGAGCTCG
>JANMVC010000599.1:0-3539 GCA_031392315.1 Pyrinomonadaceae bacterium
AGGTACAGGTCCAGTTCTTCTTCTTGCAGGATTTTCACCAGCCGCGCCTAGAACAACGCCATGCGCCGCGCGGCCACGTCGGCCCGCGTGGGCACCTTGGCCGAGGTGATCTTCTGGCCCGTAAAGCGCTCAATCTCGCGCAGCATGCGGGTCTCGCGCGGGGTGACAAACAAGAGCGTCGGTTTTTGCGGTGTAGGTTTCCATCCCCAGAAACCCTTTCGCCGAGTCGACAAAGCCCGGGCGATTGAGGAAGGCCTCTCGCACTTCGGCCTCCATCCCGTTCGCCACTTTGAATCGGGAAATGGCGAGAATCATTGTGCTCTCCTGGAAGCTGTACGAATAGTTAGCATGGCCACCTCGGCGCACTCGGGGCAATAGGTATGACTGAGGAAATCGGAATGCTGCCTCATAAAGGAGCCAGTTTCAGCCAGTCACCTTGCCATGGGCGTACCCTACTGGAAATCATGCAAATTGTTAGTAACTTGCTGAAAACGGCGGACGCACCAGAACGAGTCCTGGAGATTCACAATCTTGGAGCGCAGAAATTGGTTATCTCGGGCGAGGCACTCATTCTCCTCCGCCACAAGCACGGCGTCAATGGCAAATAGCGAGGGAGGCGGACCAAGCGTGCCGCGCCCCTCGATTCCCAGGGGGACTCGCATTAGAGGAGCAATTATTGCGCTAGATGGACTTAGACCGGTTGAGGCCGGTGTGATGGACAAATAAGGGACAACGGAGTGCGCAGGGTGCGGGGAGCGCGGGCACTAATTGGACACTGCATGAAAACTATGAGGTTTTAAAGATTATCCATGCCCCTCACTTTCCCTATCACCATTTGCACACCATCATAACATGCCTCAACTTGTTATTAGAGCCTCTCCAGAAATTGGGTAGTGTGGGATATAGTAAAAAATCGCTTGACCCTGGAACAGGTTCCACCCTTTACAATCTTTGGAGTGACCGGCATGAGTTCGGAAAAGAGTTTCTATCGTTCGGGCGAATTGGCTGAACTGGCGGGCGTAAGTACCGACACGCTTCGTCACTATGAACGCAAGGGAGTGTTGGCTCGTCCGCTTCGCAAAGCTAATGATTATCGTCAATACCCAGCGTCTGCGCTGCAGCGGGTAGAGCTCATTCGCCGCGCGATTGCGGTTGGCTTTACGTTGGACGAATTGGCTTCAGTGTTGAACGTACGTGACAGTGGCGGGGCGCCATGCATGGAGGTTCGCGCGTTAGCTGCGGCCAAACTCTCAGACGTCGAAACACGGTTGCGTGAAATGTCTGAACTGCGCAAGGAATTGCGAGTCGTTCTTAAAGACTGGGACACACGGCTGGAGCATCGCGCCCCGGGTCAACGCGTACATCTGCTGGAATCGCTCAATGCCGGTCGCAATGGAGGGCTTGGCAATCGTCGCCGAGGCTCAGTAAACCTGGCCAAAAAGAAAAGGGAGAAGAAATCAAAATGAAAGTTCGACGTTCTCTTACTATCGCAGTTGCAACAATGACCATAGGCTTTGCAGTTTTCATCGCTAACGCACAACAGCAGGAAAAGAAATCACCGGCTGCTCAACCGATGTCCGGTATGAGTGACATTCATGACGAGAAGATGAACGAGCGAGGCGATCACGTAATGGGCTTTGACCATACGAAGACCACGCACCACTTTCGCTTGCTGCCGGACGGCGGCTCAATCGAAGTTGCTGCTAACTCGCCTCAAGATACGGAGAGCCGTGATCAGATCAGAATGCATTTGGGCCATATCGCAAAGATGTTTGCCGCTGGCAACTTCAAGGCACCGATGTTGATCCACGATCAGACTCCGCTAGGGGTGCCGACGATGCAAAAGCTAAAGGGCGATATCCAATACAAGTTCGAAGAGACAGACCACGGTGCACGCATCCGCATATCTACGAGCAGTCCGGAAGCTTTGCGCGCGATTCAGGATTTTCTGCGATTCCAGATCAAAGAACACAAGACTGGGGACCCTTTGGATGTGGGCCAGTGATGCTGCTCCTACGGCCGGGCGCTTGCAGCCTAGCGTCCGCTAAAATCTCCCAATTTCTATCTGAAAGCCTTATCAAACGCTCGGATGAGTCGTGAGCTACGCTGCATGCAACAGAATGCTGGTGTCTCGCGCTATCAGCAGTTCTTCATTGGTCGGGATTACATAAACAGCCACCCGGGATGAGTCCGCGCTGATAGGCCCTTCATGCGCGGCCGTGTGCGCCGAGTTGCGTTCAGGATCAAGTTCGATTCCCAACCACGACAGCCCCTCACAAATTGCGGCGCGAACTTCCGGCGAGTTTTCGCCGATGCCGCCGGTGAAGGCGATCGCATCCGCGCCGTTCATCGTTGCGAGGTAAGCGCCGATATATTTGCGAGCACGGAAAGCAAAGACCTGAAGAGCCAGTTCTGCCCGCTTGTCTCCCTCACGCTCCGCCCGTTCCAAATCACGCACATCTGCGCTCAGCCCTGACAGACCGCGCAGTCCGCTTTGGTTATTGAGCAGATCGTCCACCTCGTTCGCCGCCATACCGGCCGTGCGAATGAGGTACAGGACCAATCCAGGATCAACATCGCCCGAACGTGTGCCCATGACCAAGCCTTCCAGCGGTGTCAGTCCCATGCTGGTGTCGATACTTTGACCATCACGTACTGCACAGACGCTCGCGCCGCTTCCGAGATGACAGGTAATGATTTTGGTTCCTTGCGCGCCACGCCCCAGAAGTTCTATTAACCGCTCGGACACGTAAGCGTGCGAGATGCCGTGAAAACCGTAGCGGCGCAGTTTGTATTGAGCGGACACTTCGACAGGCAGTGCGTAAGTGTATGCAACCGGCGGCAGTGTTTGGTGGAAGGCTGTGTCGAATACTGCTATCACCGGAATCTGAGGCAGCGACTGCTGCACCTGTTCAAGCACCGCTATGTCCGCAGGGATGTGCAGCGGAGCCAAGTCTTTCAAGGCGCGCAGTTCGTCAAGCACAGTGGGTGTGACGCGCTTCGGCTTCACCAGCCTTGCGCCACCATGCACAACGCGACAGCCGACGGCATCAATCGCCGCCTGTGTTTTGGTCTCGCCTAGATAGACAAGAAGGCGGCGGATGATCTGTTCCACAGCTTGCACCGTTGTCGTCGCTTCAACCGCCTC
Source organism: Pyrinomonadaceae bacterium (assembly GCA_031392315.1). Taxonomy (GTDB): domain Bacteria; phylum Acidobacteriota; class Blastocatellia; order Pyrinomonadales; family Pyrinomonadaceae; genus PSRF01. Next base: position 3,149 of record JANMVC010000599.1, read on the forward strand.
GATCACAGGCTTCTGCGTCGCCACAAACATTTTAAGTTCGGCTTGCGGTGCTCCTATCGGCTCGACGATCCCGCTCGCCAAAACCGTTCCCGAATCCGTTGTAATAGATGCCTTGCTCAAATCGGACATCTGATACAAGCCGAACTTCAGCGTGGCGCTGCCGGGGTTAAGAACGAGAATATTCATTCCATTAAATCTCTATGCTATCGGTTCATGAGAGTCGTCCGCGGGGGGTAGTTAGTGCTGAAATCCGACGACGGCTTAGTACGGCCACTTCCAGTCGCGAATCTCAGGCATGTCATCACCGTATTTACGAATGTACTGCTTATGTTCGAGAAGCTTATCGCGCATCGCCTGCTTGACGTGCGCAAACTTTGATCCCAGATTCGGT
>JANMVC010000692.1:0-1960 GCA_031392315.1 Pyrinomonadaceae bacterium
CAGTCGTTTGAAACCGTCGAAATTGATGTCGAGCGCGATAAAATAATGTCCGCAGCGCAAGCTAAAGATTATGGTTTAATTGACGAAGTAATCGCGCACCGCGAATAGCCGGCACACCCTGGAGACGCACGGATGATTGCAAAAATGAAAGCTCGCGGTTTTAGCTGCTCATTTTGCGGACGCTCAAAGGGTGAGGTGGCCAACATTGTGACCGGAACACCCCAGCGCGCGCCGGGCGTTCCCCAACGAATGATTGGCAAGAGCGCTTTTATCTGTAACGAATGCGTCGAGCGCTACCACGAGATGGTTACGGGTCCGGAAATTTCCCAACACTCCCCGGTTCTCACTAAGTAGGTTCCGAGCGATTTCGAAGGAGATCCCCTAAAGATATGGTCAGACGAACCGACGACACGCTGCGCTGTTCATTCTGCGGTAAATCGCAGAATGAAGTGAAGAAGCTCATTGCCGGTCCCACCGTTTACATTTGCAACGAATGCATCGACATCTGCAATGAGATCATTACCGACGACCAACAGGCCGAATCGGTTGCGACTCGTCCGCCGCTGCCCAAGCCCGGCGAGATCAAAAACTTTCTTGACGAGTATGTGATCGGCCAGGACGAAACGAAGAAGCGTCTGGCAGTGGCCGTCTATCAGCATTACAAGCGAATTGAGTTGGGCCGCCGCCGTTCCGACGTTGAAATCCAAAAAGCGAACATCCTGCTGATTGGTCCAACCGGCACCGGCAAAACGCTGCTGGCGCAAACGCTGGCGCGCATGCTTAGCGTGCCGTTTACCATCGTCGATGCCACCACGCTGACGGAAGCCGGCTACGTAGGCGAAGACGTTGAGAACATAATCCTGAAATTGCTCCAAGCAGCCAATGGCGACGTCGAGCGCGCCCAACAGGGCATCATCTATATCGACGAGATCGACAAGATTTGCCGCAAGGACGAGAACCCCTCGATCACCCGCGACGTTTCGGGCGAAGGTGTGCAGCAGGCGCTATTGAAGATTCTGGAGGGCACGATTGCCAATGTTCCGCCGCAAGGTGGACGCAAGCATCCGCATCAGGAGTTTTTCCCGATCGACACTGCAAACATTCTCTTCCTTTGCGGTGGTGCTTTCGTCGGACTGGAAAAAGTTATTGGTCGTCGTCTGCGTAACAAGTCGCTGGGCTTTCAGGCTGAAGTTAAGAGCGGCGCTCACCGCCATGCCGAGGCGCTCGCTGCCGTTCAGCCGGAGGATCTGATTCGGTTTGGTCTGATTCCGGAGTTTGTCGGCCGCCTGCCGGTTTGCGGCGTGCTCCACGAGCTCGACGAGGATGCGCTGATCAAGATTCTCACCGAACCCAAGAACGCGCTAGTGCGTCAGTATCAGAAGAAGTTTGACTTCGACAACGTGAAACTCAAGTTCACCGAAGACTCGCTCAAGGCCATCGCTCGCCAGGCTGTCGAGAGGAAGGTTGGCGCGCGCGGGCTGATGATGATTCTCGAAGAGCTGCTGCTGGATGCGATGTACACGCTGCCTTCGCAGAAGCGCGTGAAAGAGTTTGTGATCACCAGCGAGATGGTTGAGCGCAGACGCGCGATTCCTGGCGAGGGCTTAAGCGGCGTCGACGGCGCTGCGGCATAATTGGAGTGGCACGGGCGTTCTGCCCGTGTGCCATGCGCCAGATGCGTGTGCCTCCACTACTCGCAGGTGGTTGTAGTAGCGCGCACCGGGGAAATAACTTACAATTAGGCGTTTAATAGAGGGCGAGACGACAATCCAGGCGGCTCGCCCTTCGTGCAAAACCCGGAATAAATAGCTTCAGTCATAATCATGGAAGAATACTCAGATCGTGCGCCTGCCGATGTTGCGTGGTACCCAATGGTTCCGATCCGCGATGTCGTAATTTTCCCGTTTACCAAAGTCGCTTTCAAGATAGGCCGCCAGGGTTCGGTGCGCGCGCTGGAGCA
>JANMVC010000001.1:0-3758 GCA_031392315.1 Pyrinomonadaceae bacterium
AACCCTGGGCTGGAATTGGCCAACGCTTTCAGCGTAAAACGTCAAAGCCCCACGTCCTCGTTAGTTGGGGTAGAGCTTCTCGCGCATATCTCCGCCCTCACGATCTCGACGCTCGGGCCACCAGCTGATCCGGATTCGCCACCAGCCGCAATTTCTGCGCGGCGCGGCGTTCGGCATCTCCATTCAGATGGGCTTCAGGCAACAGGTCGTTGAGAAAGCCGCGCAGACCCTCTTCGTCGCAATCGCGTGTGAATCCCGCCAGCCGCTGCAGGGCCGTTTGCAAAACATTTGGTTCGACCCCGGCGATCTGGTAGATAAAGATCTTTGGATGTTCGGTGGCGGTGGTTTCCTCGGTCTCAAAACTAAGCTCTTCGCAGAGTTTCTCTCCCGGCCGAATTCCAGTCTCGACGATCTTAATGTCTTCGTGCGGCTTAAGTCCGGAAAGCGTGATCAGCGTTTCGGCCAGATCCATGATGCGCACCAGCTCGCCCATATGCAGGATGAAGACTTCACCGCCCCGGGCGATGGCGCCCGTCTGCAACACGAGTTGGGCGGCTTCCGGAATCGTCATGAAGTAGCGCTGCATGCGCCGGTCAGTAATCGTCACTGGGCCTCCCTGCAGAATCTGTCGTTGGAAGATCGGTATAACCGAGCCGGCGGAACCGATGACGTTGCCAAAACGGACCGCGACGAAACGCGTCATATGCCGCCGGTTTAGATCCTGGACGATCAATTCCGCGACCCTCTTGCTGGCACCCATGATCGAGGTGGGCCGCACGGCTTTGTCAGTCGAAACTAAAACAAAGACCTCGGCCTTAAACTCGCCCGCCAGTTCTGCCAGTAGCCGCGTGCTTAACACATTGTTTTTGATCGCTTCGGCCGAATTGGATTCCATCAGCGGCACATGCTTATGAGCGGCAGCGTGGATGACCACCTGCGGGCGATACAAAGTAAATATCTCCCGCATCCGGACGGTGTCGCCGATGTCCCCGACCAGCGGCACGATCGGCAGGTCTGGGTTGGCGTGGCGCAACTCATGATCGATTTCAAACAAAGCAAACTCGGCGCGTTCGACCAGCAGCAAGTTAGCCGGCGCAAACCTCTGGGCCTGGCGCGCGAGTTCCGCGCCGATTGACCCGCCCGCGCCGGTTATCATCACAGTTTTTCCGTTCAGTTCCCGGCTGATTGATTCAACGTCTAACTGGACCGGATCGCGCCCCAGCAAGTCTTCAATTTGCACGTCGCGAATCCGGCTGATCTCGACCTGGCCGTCCAGAATTTCATAGAGACCGGGAATGGTTTTCACCCGGATCGGAATCTCCTCGCAGATTTTTACGATCGCGTGGAGTTGGGCCCGCGAAGCTTGCGCGATGGTAACGATCACATGATCGATACCGAGCGCGCGCACGAGTCGGGGCAGATCCGCCGTGCTCCCCAGCACCTTGTAACCCTGCACCACGGAGCGCCGCAGCTTCGCTCCATCGTCGTCGACAAAGCCTTTGATTTCGAGGCCGAGATCGCCACGGCCATCAATCTCTTTCGCCACCATCACGCCGGCCTGGCCCGCGCCAATCAAGAGCACGCGCCTGCGGGGAGGTTGGAGCCCATTGCCGTTGCCGTTACCGTTGCTGGATACCTGACCTTTACCTTGTTGCCGCCGCTTGCTTTGTTCAAACACTACCCGCCGCAACATGCGCAATCCAAAAGTGCCGCCGAAGGCCAACATGCAATCGACGAAAATCACTGACAGCGGCACCCGCCAGGCCTGATAGGAGTCAGTCAATTGGAAGCGCATCAGAGTCAGAACAAGGAGCGACCCGAGCGCGGCATAGAAGAAGGGCTTGATGTTGCCTATGCCGGTGTAACGCCAGATTCCGGTGCGTGAACCAGACGCTTGTAGTGCCACGAATTGGAGCAGGACCACGAAAGGCAGTTGCACCAAAATATTTCGGACTTCGGACTGCGGCAGGGAGAAATCAAAACGCAGCAGGTAGGAGATCACAAAGGCGCCCGCCAGGATGGAAAAGTCGAGTGCCGTCTGGGTGGTGGAGGAAAGCCAATAGAGCTGTAAGCGCGCAACGAATGGGTGCCGTTGCGCCTGGGTTTGTTTGTTCATGTTCACCTCTTGTGGGAGTTAAGAAGTTAAAGACGGCAATTAACTAAACTGATGCGAGCGCCAGGGGCACCCAGCCCGAGGAAAACGTCCACGAAATACACGAATCAACATGTATGATTTTCAAAGGCATTTCGTTTCGTTTGTTGTGCTTACGCCGATGGCGTTGGCTAATTCCAGCCCAGGGTTTGCGACAACCGTGGAGTTAAGATTAACTAAAGAAAGGGCAATCATATTTGACTCACCGGATTGAATAAGCGCGCGGATGTCGGTGCTAAGGTCCGAAGGACCGGCATTAAATAGCCGCGGCCGTGAGGCCGTGGATAGGCGAAACAATAATGGTTGAGCGCCGCAGGTGCGGCACTAATGAATTTCAGCGCGCCAAGGGTGCCGGCCCTCCCGGGCCTCGACTTCATTTCCAGGTTTTGATCCACGGCCTTACGGCCGCGGCTACTGAATGCCGCGCCTTCGGCGCTCTTTAGCATCAACCGAATGAATTGCGTAAGGTGAGTCAAATATATAATTGCCAAAGAAAGCTCTGAGCAAGTGGCCGAGGCTTTTCCTTTCCCAAACCCGCGCAGCGGGTCGCGAACTCCTTCAGAGTTCGCAAAAGAGAATTGTGTTGCATTGGAATCCCCAGGGTTGCGACAACCCTGGGCTAACACTAGCTAACGCTTTCAGCGTACCTTGACCGCGGTTCGAAGTCGGCAACTGGAATGATTGCGATTACCAACAGCAGCACAAACACCATGCTGTTTATAGTGACATGCAACCCAAAATCCGTAACGCTGTGCAGCGCGACCGCAAACATTCCGGCGAGCGCGCCCGTAGCGTGGGCGGGAAGTCCGGCTGCGAAATCTCGGGAGCGAATCACGAGTGCCTTAAGGAAAAGGACAATAAACCAAAGAGCCAGGGCCGCGCCCACCACACCGCCACTCGCGAGCAGTTCGAGGTAGTCGTTATGTGCCTCCTGCGGCGTAAACTCACCTGACGCTCGATGGGTGTTGGTGATCGCAATCCAATACGCGCCAAAGCCCACGCCTACCAGCGGATGGTTCTTTGCCAATTGCCAGGAGGCCGGCCAGATTTGCGCGCGCATGGTGTTTGAATAGTTGGCGGGGCCTTTGGCTTCAAACTCCTTCGACACCGACTCGAGCCGCGCGGCCAAAGGATCGCCGCCGACCCAGACAATTCCGGCAAACATCGCCACCAAAAAAGTAGCTATTAGAATTATTCGGGTTACCAGCAACGAACCAATTCGTCCCGCGCGCTCTCGTCCACTGTCGTTTTCTTTCAACTGCTGATCGTCGCCCGTAAATAGCGGCGCCGCCACAAACACCATCAACGCGATGAAGAGCACTTCGCCCAACATGCTTGCCAGCCCGCCTCGCGAGCCTGAATAAACCACGGCAATCACCAGTGGCAGGGAGACCAACAACCCCACGGCCAGTCGCGCCACTTTCAGCGGCCGGCGCAACGTCAATCCCAGCACCAGGCCCAACGTCATCTCCGCGAGAAAGGCAAAATGGTTGTAGTTAATGAACTGGCCAAAGCCGACGCCGCGCGAAGCGGAACCATCATTGGGTTGCAGATGCGGCAGGAGAAACCCGGTCTTCGTTTGAAACGCCAGCCGCGCGTAGCCAAA
>JANMVC010000153.1:0-4608 GCA_031392315.1 Pyrinomonadaceae bacterium
GGTGAATGCGAAGTTGCCGAAGATCGTTAAGCCGCCGGTGGGCGATTACTACCATTCCATCGAAGGGCCCAAGGGCGAGATTGGTTGCTATCTGGTTTCTGACGGGACAGCGCAGCCGTGGCGCGTGCGCGTGCGTCCGCCGTCGTTTATTAACTTGCAGGCATTGAAACAGATGTGCGTGGGCCACCTGGTAGCTGATGTGGTGGCGATTATCGGCACGTTGGACATCGTGCTGGGTGAGATTGACAGGTGATAGGTTGGCTTTCTCAGTGTTCGCTGGGAGCGCAGGCATCCTGCCTGCAATGAGCGCCGTAAGGCGCGAACTATCCGGATATGTAAGAATTTTCGGCGGGCAGAACCCGCCTCATTGCAGGCAAGATGCCTGCGCTCCCAGCGCGCGGCCGGAGAACGACAAGAATACGAGGACGTTTAGTGCTTCTACTCCTTCCCATCGATTTCTTGAACCAGATGCTGCTGAAGTTTTTCAGCGCAGACACGGTGAATTATGTCGCATGGCCATTCATTCAAGTGGTTTTGGTAATCTCACTCGTCACCGGTTGGGTCGCCGCTGCAAACTACCTGGAAAGAAAAGTGTCGGCGTTTATGCAGGCGCGGTTGGGGCCGATGCGCGTTGGTCCATGGGGAATTCTCCAGCCGATTGCTGACGGCATCAAGTTGCTCACCAAGGAAGATTTCATTCCCGACAAAGCGGATCGTTGGATTTTCTTCATCGCGCCTTACATTGCGGTAGCTGCTGCCTTCATCGTCTTCGTCGTGGTTCCGTTTGGGCCAGACTGGGCCGTGATTGCTGATTTGAATATTGGACTGCTCTTCGTTTTGGCAGTCTCGAGCGTGGGTGTGTTGGCACTGATCCTGGCAGGCTGGTCGTCAAACTCGAAGTATTCGCTGCTCGGCGCCTTGCGTTCGAGCGCGCAGATGATTTCTTACGAAGTAGCGATGGGTCTCTCGCTCATCGGCGCTTTGATGTTTGCGCGCACGCTATCGCTTTCAGGTATGGTCAGTGCGCAAAGTGGAGACTCGATCTGGTTTCTCGTTTACCAGCCGCTTGGGTTTCTGATCTTCTTAGTGAGCGGCATCGCCGAGAACAATCGCGCGCCGTTTGACCTTCCGGAAGCTGAATCAGAATTGGTGGCAGGATTCCATACCGAGTATTCCGGATTTCGCTGGTCGCTCTTCTTCATGGCCGAGTATGCCGCGATGGTCGTGGTCTCGGCGGTGGCGGTGACGGTCTATCTTGGCGGTTGGTATTTCCCATTCGTTTACCGGCTGACCGAAGCGAAGGGCTACCACAATCTCTATGTTATAGTCAGCCTTCTGATCTTTATCGTTAAGCTGTCGGTCATTCTTTATCTTTATTTTTGGTTGCGTTGGACGTTGCCGCGTTTTCGTTACGACCAACTCATGGACATTGGTTGGAAGTGGCTCATCCCGGCTTCGCTGATCAATATCGGGACTTCCGCGGTATCGATCTTTGTGGTCCAGGCCTTGAATGGATGGCGCGGGATAAAGACGATCGAGTCGCTCGCCGGTGGACTAGATCTGACGGCAACCGGTAAGGGCGTCATGATCGTGATGGGACTAATCGGGCTGGGTGTGACCGGACTATTGCTCGGCAGGATTAACTGGCGTTCAAGAGATTTCAATTTGAAGAGTCAGCGGCGCAACATCAAGCTGGTGAACATGCCGCAGGGTAAGCCCGCAGTTCCGGCGGTTGCACCTGCGACTAATGAAGGGTAATTGGCAATCGAAATTCGGCAGTCGGAAATGCAACTATGCCTCTCGTAAAAGTTCCAAAACCTAAGTTTATCGAGAAGGTCCAACGCTTCTTCATGGTGGATCTCTTGAAAGGTCTGCAGCTCACGCTCAAATACAACATTGGGGCGATGACGGGCAGCGATCCGATTGCTGGCAAGGGAATTTATACGGAACAGTATCCCAAGCACCGTCCTGATGTCGCGCCGCGTTTCCACGGCGCGCCGCGGCTCAACATGGACCCGGAAACGCACGACACTCTTTGCATAGCCTGCAATCTTTGCGCGATTGCCTGTCCCGAAGATTGCATCGACGTGATCCCCCTGGACATTGAGATCATGGTTGCGGGGAAAGCGCGCAAGAAGAAGGTGCTGGACGAGTTTATCTTCGACACGTCTCGTTGCATGTTTTGCGCGCTCTGCCAGGAAGCTTGCCCGACCTATTGTCTTGAACTGACGCAGGATTTTGAATTGGCAACTTACTCGCGCGCCGGATTCGTCTGGAACCGCGAAATGCTCGAGCAGGGACGCGAGACTGTGAAATACACAAGGTGATTTTATGTAACGCAAACTGTTAGTTTGCGATCTTAGTAGCCACTTAGCTTTCGGATTTGCTACCGCCGCAAACTAACAGTTTGCGTTACAACAAATCGGCAATCGGCAATGATCCTATCTGGTTGGGAAGCAGTCTTCTTCTGGGTTTTCTCCATCGCGGCCATCTTCGCGGCGCTTTTGACCGTGATGGCCCGCAACACCATTCACAGCGCGCTCTTCCTGATTTCTTCGCTCGTCTCAGTCGCCGCACTATTCATCTTGCTGCATGCTGAGTTCCTGGCCGGCGTCCAGATACTCGTCTACGTCGGCGGCGTGATGGTCTTATTTCTCTTTGTGATCATGCTGGTGAACGTGGGCGAGGAAGAGCGCGGACGGGAAGAAATTTTCAACCGGTCGCGACAAGTCACCACCGCCGTCATCTTTTGTGGATTGCTGGTCGCCGGGCTTATCTATGCGCTCAACGTCGGCTACGAAGGCATGCAAAAACGTGATGCAGCCACGATTGAAAAGACCGGCGCCGAGCGTCAGGCTGCGGACCAAAGGCTGGCAACCTCCGCCACGGGCGCGTCAAAGATAACTACGGGAACGGAGTGGGTTAGCAATGGCCTCTATCGGTTCGGTTCGTTGCCTTTTGAAGTGGCGAGTGTGCTGCTGCTGGTCGCGATCGTTGGCTCGGTGATGCTGGCGCGTACGCTGAAGCAGGAAGCCGCAGTCGATGATGTAGCGCCAGACGTTTTGGAAAAAGAGGCGATTAAGGATCCCGAGCTTGCCGAAGTTCAGGTAACTGAGTAATCACATGCCCTTATTGCTTTTCAAGATCTTCACACCGTTTCTGGGCCTGCTGTTTCAAGAAGGAGCCGCGGGCCGCATGTCTCTGGTATGGGCAAAGGCACAACACCCAGACCTCTCGAAGTTTCTGATCATCGGCGCTTTGCTTTTTATCATTGGCGTGGCCGGCGTACTGACGCGACGAAACATCATCGTGATCTTCATGTCGATTGAGTTGATTCTCAACGCCGCGAATTTGAATTTCATTGCAATGTCTCGTTACCTGCAAGAGACGGGCAACGTGAATGCGGTGGCCGGTCAGATCTTTGCTGTATTCGTCATCGTCGTAGCCGCGGCCGAAGCGGCGATTGGTTTGGGAATTGTGATTGCGCTTTATCGAAACAAGGAAACGATCTGGGTAGACGAGATTGATATTCTGAAATGGTGATTCAGTCTGGAGTCCAGAGTCGCCAGTCCACAGTGGGACTCCAGACTCCAGACTCCGGACTCCAGACTTCTTCATGTATCGCTATATTTGGTTAGTTCCAATCCTCCCGCTCGCCGGTGCGGCCATCAATGGGCTGCTCGGGCGCAAGCTTCGTTTTTCGGAACGACTAATTGGCGGCATCGCCGTCGGCTCGATTGCGCTCGCGTTCTTGATTTCTCTGGCGTCAGTCTACTCATACGCATTCGGCAGTAGTGCAATCTGGCCTAACGTCTACGTCACCAGCCAGGACGGCGCGTCGTATTCATGGATCCCGGGCGGAGCGGTGCGCGTGACCCAGGGCGCCGAGGCGCGTTCCAGCGCGTCGGCTCATGAGCCGGAATCGAATCCCGCTCACGCACCGGATGCTCCCTCGCCGCACGCAGACATAACTAAACCAGGGGTGAGCAGCGAGCAACGTGGATCAATGCTTGACGTCGAATGGAGTTATCAGCTCGACGCGCTATCGTCTATCTTCATGCTCGTAGTGACCGGCGTGGGCCTTTGCATTTTTGTTTTTGCCACTGGCTACATGCATGGCGAAGCAGGCTTCTACCGGTTTTTCGCTTACATGGGTCTCTTCATGTTTTCGATGCTCGTGCTGGTGATGGGCTCGAATTTCCTGCTGATGTTTGTTGGTTGGGAAGGCGTGGGGCTCTGCTCTTACCTGCTAATCGGCTATTACTTCGATCGCCCGGAGGCGGCCAACGCTTCGCGCAAGGCGTTTATCACGAATCGCGTGGGCGACTTTGGATTCGCGCTGGCTATCTTCGGGGTGATTGCTACGTTTGGGACTACTCAATACACGGACGTTTTCGGACAAGCTGCGAACTTCCCGCTCGAGACGCTGGGCCACTGGGGCATTCTCTCGTGGATTGCGCTGGGACTCTTCATCGGCGCCTGCGGCAAGTCGGCCCAACTGCCGCTGCACGTTTGGCTGCCCGACGCGATGGCTGGTCCAACTCCCGTCTCAGCACTGATCCACGCAGCCACGATGGTGACCGCCGGCCTCTACATGCTGACGCGCAC
>JANMVC010000182.1:0-2594 GCA_031392315.1 Pyrinomonadaceae bacterium
CAGTCGCTCAGACAATTCCTCGATTCGCTGCGGCTCAACAAAGACGACGTTTTCAAATGGTCCCTTATCGAGCAGCGGATTCAACTCGCCGGCGCGAAAACGTTCGACCAACGCGCGATAGTCAACCGCCGAAGCGAAGGCGCGACCCGCAATCACCGCGAGATTCTGTTCGCGTCCAATCTGCACCGGCAAAGTCACGCAATGGAGTCCGGCATGGCACTTATATTGGACTGCGGCCCCGGCACTCATCGCGCGACGGTGCGCGTCGCCACAGAAAGGATCGCAAAGCCCGACGTGGTCGGGCGAACTCTGAAACGCATGGCAGATCGAGTTGTTGTTGGAAATCACTGTGGCCGGCGGCTGTCGCCCATCAACCAGCAACACGGAGACGCCGAGCGCACCAGCCAGACTGTCCTGAACCGGAGCCCATCCGAGGGGCGCGTCCTGGCGGTGCTCCTGAAGGATTTCAGAAACAATCTCTGGCGCTATCGAAGCCATTCTTGGAGACGTTTTATTCATTCAGACTTGTTAAGCGGTGGCTCGGGTTAATTGCGACCAAACCCAAAGCACAAAACAACTTACCCTATTGGTATATGACCAATACGCAAGCCTTTTCATCGAGTCAGCGGGTTCCGCGCGAGGTTTTAGCTAAAGTCGGGGGCGATTTGGACGAAAGTATGAAATTAGGGGTTAATTGCGCCGTGATCTGCAGTGATTGCCCTGGCCGTAGCCAGTCCCGGAGCCGCCCCGTCGGCAACCTGGTCGATGTCAGGCTGGTCGGGACTGATCCGAATACATGCCGCGAAATGCTGCGGTTTCACCTCCACCAGCGGCGGCACTATCTCCTGGCACGCCGGAATCGCGTAGGGACAACGCGTGTGAAACCGGCAACCGGCTGGTGGGTTTATCGGCGAAGGCACATCGCCCTCGAGGACGATTCTTTGGCGCTGATCCTCGGCAATCGGATCGGGAATGGGTACGGCTGAAATCAGGGCCTTCGTGTAAGGCATCAGCGGTTCGTCGTAAATCGTTTTGGCTGCGGCCACTTCAACCAGCTTGCCGAGATACATAACTGCAACGCGATCCGAAACGTGCCGAATCGCCCGCAGGTCGTGCGAGATAAACAAGTAAGTTAGATTCTTCTCGCGCCGCAAACGCTCCAGGAGGTTCATCACCTGGGCCTGAATGGAAACGTCGAGCGCGGAGATTGGTTCGTCGGCAACGATGAAAACGGGATCCACGGCCAACGCCCTGGCGATTCCAATTCGTTGGCGCTGACCTCCGGAAAACTCATGCGGGTAACGCTTGATGAATCGCTTGCTGAGGCCCACCGTCTCCAGGAGACTCTGCACGCGCTCGTCAGCTTCCCTGCCCTTCGCAATCCTGAATGTCTCCAGCGGCTCGCCGACAATCTGACGCACATTCATCCGCGGGTTCAGCGAAGCGTATGGATCCTGAAACACAATTTGAAGCTGCCGCCGGTGTTGGCGCATGCGACGCGAAGAAAGACTCGACAGGTCAAGCCCGTTGAATAGCACCTGGCCCGACGTCGGATTGAGCAGACGCAGGATAGCGAGTCCGAGTGTGGACTTGCCGCAGCCTGATTCACCAACCAACCCCAACGTCTCACCGGGATAGATGTCGAGGGAAACTCCGTCAACGGCTTTGACCGTGCGTCGCACCGCTTGACCCAAGACCCGCAAGACTAGTTTGTCTGCAAGGAACAAGACGATGGCGAAGACGATCGCGGTCGCGATAATCCTGGCCCACATGCCGGCAGGGTAGTATCCAAAACGAATCGCGAGGAGTACCAGCCCGGCGCATATCAGGCCAGTGAGTAATAAGCTCAACAGCACACGGCTTGAACCCTTCCCTGCGGCCAGCTTTCGCGTCACTCCGAGATCGAAGTGAACAACAAGATCGCGAATAGCGATCAGGGGCTCGCCGCGCAAGGTCTGAGGTCGCGGCGGTAGCTTCTCGCTACTTCTCAGTTCTTTTTCTTGAGTGCTCATCTTTCTCAACTACATCAACCAAGCAAATCTCCACAGTCTGAACTGCCGCCTGCTCCTGCCGCCTGCGCTGCGCCCTCCCTTACGGTCGGGCTTCTGCTTGTGACTCTGCGTAGACTTCCTGAGCAAAGTGACACAGCGAGAAGTGTTCCTCAGCAAGCTGCACAAACGGAGGAAACTCGCTCCGGCAAATTTCGACGGCTCGTTCGCATCGCGGCGCAAAGGGACATCCGGGCGGCAGGTTCGCCACGTCCGGAGGCTGTCCCGGAATCTGGTAAAGCTTCCCCTGTTCGTCAGTTGGATCAGGTACGGAGCGCAATAGGCCTTTCGTGTATGGGTTCCCCGGCGTGGCAAACAGCTCACGCGTTGGCGCCTGCTCAAAAACCTTGCCGGCGTACATGACGATTAACTGATCGGTCATACCGGCCACCACGCCGAGGTCGTGACTGATCAAGATCACGCTGGCGCCTGTTGCCTTCTTCAACGTCTTAATCAACTCAAGGATCTGCGCCTGAATGGTGACATCGAGCGCGGTGGTTGGCTCATCCGCGATTAGCAATTCCGGCTCGCAAGACAGCGCCATCG
>JANMVC010000190.1:0-10446 GCA_031392315.1 Pyrinomonadaceae bacterium
GGTTGAATTGATTGCCCTCGCGCGCATTGGCGCCGATGCGCACGCGATACTGAATTTGGATTTGTCCACCCGGCGCGATTCCCCCCAACCTGAAGTTCAATTCGCCATTCACCGCCGTAGGCTGTTCTTGTAGGGCGATCAACCCCGCGCCATTCGTTCGCTGGACCCGAGCAGTGCCCACCGCAAAGTGAAACGAAGCGGGCAAAGTGTCTCGCAAAGTTAGATCTGAGATAACTCCGGGGGTTGGGTTACGAAGATTTATAGTGTAGGTCAACACGTCGCCTATCTCGGCGCGTTGTTTGTCCACGGCTTTGTCTATCTCGAGGCTGTGGGATTCAAACATTGGAATGTTTGGCGCGAGCGAACCGAGGTTTTCAACCGTCACCGCTTCGCGGACCAAACTAGTGCCGTCGGCCGCCACAATCGCCTGTCCATCGATGGCGGTATACGTCGCTTGAAACAAACCTGAATGGGTCGGGTTCAGCGAAACCATCAGCATGCGGTTCATAAACCCTGGCGCGCTGGCGCGGAGGTAGTAAGTGGCGGCGCTCGACGGGGAGCCAAGTTGCTCGGGAAGCAAACTAAAGTTGTAGCGGCCCTCGCTGTCCGCCACGTCCGGATTAAGGTTGTCGGCATTCGGGGCGAACCCGACGCCCGCCGGAATATTCACTGGGGTGTTGCTGGTGGTGTCGGTCAACAGCGTCACTTGCGCTCCGGAAATTGGTTTGCTGATTCCGCCGCGCGCCGCGAAGACGGTGCCGAAGGGATCAACCAGGACCACAGTCTCGGTGGTTTTAACCGGCGCGAAGTTTTGACCCGACACGATTCCGAAGTTAACCAGTCCGCGACCGGCGATGGCGTTGGTGTTGACCCGGACCTGATACTCAATCAACGCCGATTGTCCGGCAACGAGCGAAGGAATGCTGACCTGGACGCGCGAGTTTGAAGGCGTGGCCTCGCTCGCAGGTGCGCCGCTGGATGGTTTACCGTCGATCCTGAGCGTGCCCGGCACGTATTCGAGTCCGTTTGGCAGTTCGTTAACAAAGCTGATGTCGAGCGCGGGACTGTCGCCGCCGTTTCGTAGCGAGAGGCTGTAGTTCAATGTTTGATTTGCAGTTCCGACCACCTGCGGCAGGCCGTTTACCAGTAGCAATGGCGCGCTCTCGCCGGGGCCAGTGAGGCGCGCGCCATCGATTACGCTGTTCACAATCTGGCCCGTTGCTTCCTGAATGCCATTGGCCGCGCCGGAATTGGTTGAACGCGCGGTCAGGCGAATCGGCAGATTGGTGCGCGCCGGAAAGCTTTCCGAATGCGCTAACACCAGGACTCCGGTGCAGGCTCCGGGATCAAGATTTGGCGACAGCGTTTCGCCCACGCGGATTTCCTGATCAGCGGGAGTTTGTGTGCCGCTGGCGTCCGTGTCGAAATAGAGACTGACGATGCGCGCTGGTGATGAAATTTCAACTCTGCTGACGAGCGCTTGTTCGACGTCGTTGCCGCCGTTGCAGATTTGGAACAGACGAGTGAACTGCTGATGATGCTGAATCTGTGCAGAGGGTTCGGTTTCGTTTGGAGAGACGTAGAGGAGGGTCACGGTTTGAATCGTGATTTCCACGATCTCTGAGGCGGTGCGATGCTCACGCCCGTCGTCGTCTTTGTAAAGCCCGTAGGCTTGAATTCGGATGATTGAACCGCCGGGGGTCGTGCCATCCTGCGCCGAAGAAATGAAGCTCGGGAGAAACGACGCGGCCACCATGATCGCAAATATGAAATTTTTGAATCGATGGGTGGCCACGTTGGGTCCTGTTGCTTTTAAGGGGTTAAGCGGTGCGCCCTGGTAGCGGTTGGATGAATCGCTTGATTCACTGCTCGCCTCGGTACGCACCGCCGGTTGTTGGTTGGCTCAACCCTGAGCGGTCGAGTTTGTTACTTGATCAGACGCTCGAACGCGAAGGTTCCCGTTTGTCCGGCAAGCAACGACGCCAGGGTGTCAGTCAACACGGTCGAGGTGGTGACGGCATTACCGGTGATAGTGCCTCCTCGAGAATCCGTTGCCGAACTCACCACGTGGCTGGTGTAGGTGCCCCAGTTGTTTGATCCGGCCGTGCCATCTTCGGTGATGACCAGATTGCTGGCATTCAGCGTTACGCAGTTTGTCCCACCCGTCGAGGCGAGATTCGCATACGCCACACTAAACGTAATCACCGCGCCCGGAACCGCATCGGTGGCGCCACCCTTGCCGGTGCCATTCGCCACGGTCGCCGTTTTCGTCAGGCGAATGAAGCCTGTGTAGAGCCGGTCGATCGTGTCGTTGGTATTCGCAGGGGTGATGCCGGAGGCGGCGTGGACCACGGTGGGGAAGCTACTGAGCACAGCTTTGCCGGCTGGCGCAGTTATGCGGACCAACACATTCGCGGTGCTGTCGTAAGCGATGGCTATGGTCACGAACACGAGGCCGTCCGAGACATCCGTGTAGTTCGTGCCGCCATCGGTGGAGATTTCAACGGTGAAACCGGAAGGCACGGTCGGCGCAGTAAGCGTGAACGTGTCGTCGGCGTTGCCGGTGTTCTTCAGGGTGTTGGTGTAAACGAGCGTGCCGGAAGCAGTGGTGTTGCCGCCAAAGACGACACCCGCAATGCCGGTGTTGACGCTCTTGTTCGTGTAGTCGTCGTTGGTGTTTGTGTTGCTGGCAGCGTGAAATCCGCTGGTACCAATTTGGACGTTACCCGTTTGCGAAACCGATGTGACTACGGCTGCACCGGCGGAAGCTGCGACGTTGTCGCCTGCACGATCGGTCAGCGCACTGCCGACGTAGTTTGTGGCATAGGCATCCGCATAGGCACGAATTCCTAGCGTGGCGTCAAAGGGACCGCCATCAATCGTGACGACATAAGTGAAGTCGCTACTGGTGGTCGTGGCCGCGAGTGATGCGCCGACCTTGAAGGCCACGCGCGTCACAGTGCTGGGCGTGGGCTCAGTGCTGCTGTAGCTCGCGTTTAGGTTTGTGGTTGACAGTGCGTCTGCCGTGAACAGCGTGCCGCCGGGCCACGTTTGTCCAGCCTTGAGTTTCGTGTCACCGGGGATGGTGGCCACGATGTAGACACCTGCATTGCCAGACAACGACACCGTGCTTGCGGCGCGCGTGCCCAGGTTTTCGAGATTGGTCGTGTAGG
Source organism: Pyrinomonadaceae bacterium (assembly GCA_031392315.1). Classification (GTDB taxonomy): domain Bacteria; phylum Acidobacteriota; class Blastocatellia; order Pyrinomonadales; family Pyrinomonadaceae; genus PSRF01. Next base: position 3,174 of record JANMVC010000190.1, read on the forward strand.
TTATGTCGGCGTTGTAACCGAGTGGACCAGCCGATGAAGGCGAAAGCATTACGCGCAATGACGCATCGGCTTCGACGGTGGCGTTTACCGTGCCACGCGCTTCCGACTCGCCGTTAACGGGCGACGGGGTAGTTCCGGTTGAGTTAGTGCTAATTTCGTTGCCTGAGCTATCCGCGACCTGCTCGTCGTAAGGACTGCTGCCGCCGGCATCGCCGAGCTGAACCGTCACTGTCTGAGCCGCAGTTGCGGAACCGCTGACCGTGACCACTACGACGACGTTTACCGACGCGTCTTTGGCGATTGGATCGGAATCAACGGCAGCGCCGTTGCCGAAGATGTCCAGGTCGGTGCCGGAGTCGAAAGTGCTGTTACCGTTGTAGTCAACGAAGGCTGCGGTCACAGTGCCGCGGGTGGTCTGAATCGAAGCGCCGCCGGCGAGAAAATGAATCATGGCGGCGTAGTTTGAAGTGTTGGTGATAGTAAACGGGAACTGCACGCCCGTCTGTCCCGGCACGACTGTGGCGATGGAACTGCCGTCAGGCGTGATTGCCAGGCCGGAGACGTTTGCGACCGTAACCGTCACAGTGTTCGAAACAGTGCTGTAATTTGTGGCAGCGTCGTCCTGATAGGCGGCGCTGGCTTGATTGGAGATGATTGTTCCGCCCACGGTGTTCTGCGCCATGGCCAAAGCCGGCAACATGAAAAATGCGGCCAGAGCAATCATGCTAGTGATTGCCCGCGGCAGGTTGAGTCTGAATGTTTTTGTTCTCATTTTCGTTTCCTTAATTGTGGTGTGCATACCGGTGCGTCGTTACTTGACGCGGACCTGATATGAGGCGTTGAGTTTGTTGCCGGCCGCGAGTGGGTCGGCCCATTCAAAGCGAACCTGCGTATACATCGATACCGGCGCTGCTACTTGCTTCACTGTGCCGTCAGCCTGCTTCTCTTCAATCATTGGCTGGGAAGAAAAGCGTTGACCGCCATCGATTGAATAACTGACGCTCGTAAGTCGATCGCCTCTGGCGCTACCGGCCACGAAGCTTGTGCCCTGCGGCACCTTGCCGACCGCGCGATATTCACGCGCTGACGACGTGCCTTCGTTTGTCGAGTTCAGCGAGAAGTTGACGACTTCGCCCGGCCTGACTGGGCCGGCGTTGGCGATCGAGACCTGTTTGCTGTTGCGTTCGACAAAGCCAGTTAGAAAAATCTTTACCACCGGCTTCGTGCTTGCGACGTTTTGCGCCACCGGACTCGCAACCGCGGCTGCGACCGCCCTTGCCGAGTTGGCAAAGACTTGCGCCAAGGCGGCGTTGTTGTGTTGCGCGAATGCAACCGCACCTCCGACGAGTACCACGGCTATGGCGGCGGTAAACACTCGGTTGGTTCCCTGAAATAATCTGGACATAGTTTGCTCCTTTGAGATCAGTGCTATCGCGCGCTGGTAAATCGTGTGCGGTTGATAATTGAGAGGATTGGCCTGCAAGAATTTTGTCACTGTAAAAGACGACTCGGATGGTCGCGTGGATGGAATCGGTCAGACAGGAACTCCGCGCCGAAAGAGTCTCCGACGATGCCTACGTCTCATTGCCAGTGCAAAGGAAATGCCGAGCGGTTATCCCAGCAAAAGAGAGAAGACGGAGAAATTGCCGGAGGTTGTAGGCCCGGAAAGGGCGGTTAAAGCTCCACACCTGTGCTCCGTTTTGACCGCGGATCTGAGAGATCCATTTACCGCCTTCAAGCGGCTAGCCGCAGGGCGATTAGGCCAGCCGTTTTACGGCTGGTTAACGTGTTGTAGCTGAGGCACGCAAAGTCCAAGCGGAGGCGCCTCCGTCGCTTGACCGCCGCTGCCATGTGCGTTGATCTTGGGTCGGATGAAGAAACGCATCAAGACTTCGCTGATCATTGTCGCGTTGGCGCTGCTTGCTTGTCTCGTCGGCCTCGTCGGCCTCGTCTGGTTCCTGTCTCGACCGGACAAACCTGACGAGCTGATCGCCGAAAGCGCCTTGGACACTTCCCAAAGCCCGTCGTTTGAGGTGCGCGTTGTCGTGCCTCGCATGGGACTCCCCTTCGCCGGGATACTCCCCGATTCGCTCGCGAAGAAGTATGACCTTACGCCCCGCGAGCTGCGGCTTGACCACGCGAGCCCCGGCGCCAGTATCCGCAGCGTCGCACTTGACGGCATCGAATTAAGCGCCGACGGCTGGAACCTCTTGGTCAAGGCCGACGCCGAAGGTCAGGTCACTTCAGGAACGCACCTTGTGTTTCCACTGGGTCTCGGGGGCAACCAGGTGACGCTCGACTGCCGACCCGCAGATCGTCCCGTCGGCAATCTTCACACCACCACGCGGGCAGGCTCCGACTTTATCGGCGGCCGCTTCATTGTCGAACTCGCCAACTGCAAAAATGCTGACTCGGGGAAAACTATCGACTGGCCGCCGGCGCCGCTCACCATCCGCGGGAGCTTCGTGGGCCAATCCGCCGGTCGTCGCCAGGGCTCAGACAAGAGTTCCAACTAACGCAGGGTTGATGAGGACATTCGAGCCTCGATTCTCGAGCAGATGAGGGCAGTACCACTGCAAGGATTGATGGTGAGACATCAACGCTGAAAGCGTTGCGGAATGACTTGGACTGCACAATACGCAACGCCTTCAGCGTTGCGGCGTATGTTATTTTGGACTCTTGATCCCAGGGTAGTCGCTGCGCTCCAACCCTGGGCTGAAATTAGCCAACGCCTTCGGCGTAGTTACATAACCAACTCTTGTGTAAGCGTGCTTCCTCGATCGTTCGTTGACGATCAACGAGTCAACCGGAGGCGACTCGGTGCGGCTCTTCACGCTTCACTTCGATTCCGTTTCCGCCAATCGCTTCCGCGCCTCGACCTGCGCCACTCGATTAGCCGGGATTGTCTCGTCGAGCGTCAGGATATATTCCCACTCCGCGCGTGCTTCTTCGTGACTTCTATTCCACACCAACTCCGCCCTCAACAGGTGCGCATCCGCTACGCAGCAGAAGCGCGGAGGGTTTGGTTTGCCCAGAAGCACAGCAACCGCCTCGCGGTATTCGCTGCGCTCAAGCAGGTGCTTGCTGAGTTCAAGCTGCGCCCAAGCGTAGTCTGGCTTGAGCCGCAACACTTCGCGGATCGACTTCAACGCTTCTGCGCGGCGCCCCTGTTTCATCAAGGTAGCGGCGAGAGCTGAGTGCCCCTCCACCCAACGCGGATCCTTGCGCACCAGTTCGCGAAACTCTTTGAGCGCTGACTCGCAATCCGGTGGGTCCATGCGCAAGTAGGCTTGGCCGACTATCCAGTGGGGTCTGGCGAGGTTTGGATTGAGTTCCATCGCCAAACGACCTTCCTCAATCGCTTGCTGCACCTTCCCTTCCCACCAATAATCAAACGCCTTGTCCCAATGTTCGCGCGCAGTAAGTTTTTCGGCCATGAGAATCCTCCGGGAGTGAAGAATCGAGGGCTGCATTATTGTGCGATCGGAGGCGACCCTGCAAGGATTGGTGGTGAGACATCAACGCCGAAGGCGTAGTACATAACCAATTCTTGTGCAAACGTGCTCCGACAATCGTTCGTTGACGATTAACGAGTCGATTGAAGGCGACTCAGTGGGACGAAGAACACAGAAGACGAGTGAATGCCATCGCGATGCCATTTTCGTTTGCGGCGGCGATCGATTATCGATTCGTCGTCTTTGATTGATCCGCCGAGACTGGAGACTGGGTCAAGCTTGCGATTTGCGATTCTCTGTCACTCGCCACTGTTGTATTGTTGAATTGGCGCGGCGGTATCGCTTTCGCTGAGGACTGGTTGCAGTCGTCGCCACTCGGCATACGCATCAACTGCGTGAAGACTCACCGCGCGACCGCACGAATCCCGCAAATCATACGTCAGCGGACGGACTACACTCGGGCTGGATAGCGCACGTGACGCGATTTCGGCAAACGCGGATGGTTCTGACTGTCCTTGCGTGCGTGAGTTCGTTTCATTGGGAGCCCGATGCTCTTGCACAATTTGCTGGTGCGGTTCGATAATTTTCGCATGGCTGAGAAAGAGATCGTGATCGAGACGATTCGATCCCTGCCCGACAACTGCTCATTGGATGAGATTGCCGAGCGCATTGAATTCATGGCGGCGGTGCGGAAGGGGCTCGATCAACTGGACAGAGGTGAAGGCATTCCTCACGAAGAAGTCAAAAAACAGTTGGCTCCGGAAGCGCGAATCGACACTCCGGACGTGCGAACCGGCACCTCGGAAGTGTGAACTGGCACCTCGGAAGTATGAACCAGCACCTTGGTCGCGTGAACCGGCACTGTAATTCTGTTAGAGGCTTGAGGAATCTCTTGAGCTTGGGGCTCAGGGTGCGACAAACTGAAGTTTGTCGGACAGTTCACCGCAGGGGTTCAAATCGACGGATGCCCTGCCACAGTGACTTGCCATTCGGTCAAACTGCGATTCCAGAGAACTCATCACACTTTGCCACTAACGCGCCTTCGACTGATTAACTCCGTAATTATTAGTCTTTCCGTGAGCTTGCCTTTCTCCTGCCAAGTTGGCACACCGCTCGCAAAAGGAGCGCGCTCAAGTGCGAGAGCACGCTCTTTTCATTTACCACCGTCAACGATAAAGGCCTTCTCCCGGCGAAAGCAGGAGCGGGCACACACTTACCAACCTAAGTCGCTCGTGCAAACGCGATAGGGTAGTGGGAGTTTCCGAAAGGCTGTAGACCATCGCGCTCGACTCTCCCGTGTCGAGTGGGTGGCTCTTCGTTTTTTTATCGTTGGCGGTGGTTAGTTCTTTGCGTGACAGAAAAATTTCATTGTTGATGGAGAATCGATGAGCCCCCACAAGCCCCTGAATCGGATTGTTGCTTTTGCCCTGCTGCTTTCTATCGGCTCGGCGCTCATAATCGGCAATGGCACCCCAGCCAAGGCCCAGACCACTACAACCTCAACCACCACCTCGACTGACAAAGTTTCCCCCGACCTGCGCGAGCTGATCCGTTCCGGCAAAGGAAACGATCAGGTGAAACTAGTCGTGCAAACAAAGCCCTCGGCATCGCCCGGTCTGATTGGTTCATTGCTGCAACTGGTCGGCGGCATCGTCGGCACAGTCTTGATCAACCTGAACATCACGCTGGTGACGCTGACGGCAAACTCAGTGGACGTGCTGGCAGCCGACCCGAATGTTTCCTACATTTCGCTCGACACGCAGGTGCGCACCTTTGGTCACGTCTCGACGACCACCGGCGCCGAACAGACTCGCGCACAAAAGACCGCGCTGGGCCTCAACTACACACTCGACGGTTCCGGCGTCAAGATTGCCATTCTCGACTCGGGCATCGATGTCACTCACAAATCCTTTTCGAGCCAGTCAGGCAAAGTGGTTCTCAGCAAGGATTTCACGGGCGAGAATCGCACCGACGACCCTTATGGCCACGGCACGCACGTCGCCGCAGTTGCTGCTGGAGTTGGTACCCCGACCGGCGGGAAGTATGAAGGCATCGCTTCGGCCGCAAATCTTTTGAACCTGCGGGTGATGAACGCCCAGGGTATTGGCAGCGTCTCCAGCGTTTTGAAAGCGCTCGACTGGGTCTACGCCAATCGCAACACCTACAACATTCGCGTCGTGAACATGAGCTTGGGCGCGCCGGCGATTAACTCTTACAAAAACGATCCGCTTTGCAATGCGGTGCGCAAACTTTCGGACGCCGGAATCGTGGTCGTGGCAGCGGCGGGCAACAATGGAAAATCTCCGGATGGCCAGAAAGTTTACGGCGGCATTCACACGCCCGGAAACGAACCCTCGGCAATCACGGTCGGCGCGAGCAATAGCTACGGCAGCGATGTTCGCAACGAAGATTCAATCAGCACCTACAGTTCGCGTGGACCAACGCGCAGTTTTTCAACCGACAGCTACGGCGTGAAGCACTACGACAACTTGATCAAGCCCGACCTGGTGGCGCCCGGCAATAAGATCGTCTCTGCTCAGGCCCCGAACAACCTGCTGGTCAAGACGCATCCCGAACTGCAAACCAACCTCTACCCAACTGCAAACATGAAAATGATGTACCTGAGCGGCACGTCGGTTTCGGCGCCCATGGTTGCCGGCGCTGCCGCCATGATGTTTGAAGCGAATCCCAATCTGACGCCAAACATGGTGAAGATGATCCTGATGTACACGGCCCAGCCGCTGGCGGGCGCTAACACCTTCGAGCAGGGCGCGGGCCAGTTAAACGTCGCCGGCGCGGTAACAATTGCGAAAATCGTGCGCCAGCCGTTGCTGGGACTCACGCCCTCAGTCGGATCCTCGTTTCTGACTCAGGCTGCGCCCGCGGCGAGCACTATCGTCTCCAACCAAGCGTTTCCCTGGTCGCAGGGTCTGGTCTTAAACCACGCCACTATCACCGGCAAGGATCTGATCAATAAGTATCAGCAGAGCTATGGCCAGGGGTTCCTGCTGGGCGACGGCGTCATTGAAACGTCAACCTCCCAGAGCCTGAGCACAACCAAATGGAAAGGCAGCCTGACCCTGGGAACCCACGTCATGCAGAGCGACGGCACACCCCTCTTTGCCGGCGGCGTCTTCTGCCCCAATGGCATCATGCTGATGAACGGCATCATGCTCATGGACGGAATAATGCTGATGGACGGCGTGGTCTACAGCGACGGCATCATGCTGATGGATGGAATTATGCTGATGGACGGCATCATGCTCATGGACGGGATTATGCTCATGGACTCGACTACGGGTGACAACACACAAGGGATGAACTAGTTGTGGCGCGGACCATGCGCCGCGTGGACAAGTGAAGTCCCCAATTTTATGACGCCACGCCAGAGACCGGTTCCACATGGACCGGTCTTTTGCTATCGGCTCCGATTGCCGCGCCAGGCACGCCCCAAATGGAGGCGCTAAAAAAATATCTCGCCGGCGATGTTTAATCCTTGACGGAATATCTATGAGGAGTAGAATGCGCGCAACCGGGCGAGTACTGAATGCACTCGCCAAGCGCCGGTTAGGGTGAGGCTATCTGGCGCGCCTCACAGTCCTCAAAAGATTGTGAGAAGAGGGCGCTGATGGGTGGGACGTCGGCGTCCTTTTTCTTTTCCAGGGTCAATGCGAACTGTCGATGCGACCAGCGGAGCGCCTTCAAACACTAAACACTATATCGTCGGCGGTGTTTTCTTTGCGGTCGGCGCCGAGTGAGCGCAGCGTGAAGTGGTCGCGATCGCCCGCGTACTTGTAAGGCTGGCTCCAGGGATCGAC
>JANMVC010000677.1:0-6530 GCA_031392315.1 Pyrinomonadaceae bacterium
GTCGGTTCTAGTCAATGCGGTGTACACCCAGTTTCTGTTCACATATGGTGTATTACAATCATAAATAGTGTAATTCTCCTCAATTGTCATTCCTTGCACACTGTATCATGCCTGTTCGGGAGTACCTTCGATTTATTAAGAGATGGAAGCGAGCAGAGGCCAAAAGATCTTAACTCAGTTCGTGGCGGCTTCTTTTTGAGCGGCAAACTCGGGCAGGGCGTCGAAAACTTCCAGCGCATACTTCACATTTCCAAACGGCGCGGACACCTGCACACCGCGAATGATGTCGCGCACTTCCAGCAGCGACTCGCGTGCGATCTTCAAGCCTTCATCTCGTCCAGCTTCTTTGCTATTTGCCGACGCCGCGCGCATGCGTTCCATAATCTCAGGGGTTACCCGCACGCCCGGAACTTCGTTGTGCAGAAACTCAGCGTTTCGAAATGAAACCAGCGGCCAGATGCCGGCAACAATCGGAATGCGACAGTGTTCGATGCGTTTAAGAAATACGCGGAGTTGTTCCGTATCAAAAACCGGTTGGGTGATCGCATATTCGGCGCCCGCTTCGATCTTCCACTCAAAGCGCTTGATCTCTTCGTCAAGATTCACCGCGCCGGGATTGACGCCGACGCCAATCGAGAACGCAGTCGGTTTGCCGGTTGGGTTATTGCCGAGATCCAGACCGTGGTTCAGCTTGTTCACCATGTTGGTGAGGCCAATCGCGTCAATGTCGAAAACGGCGGTGGCATCAGGGTAAGGTCCCATCTTTGGCGGATCGCCGGTAATCAAAAGCAGATTGTGCAATCCGAGCGCGGCTGCTCCCAATAGATCGGACATCATGCCGAGCAGATTGCGATCGCGGCAGCAATAGTGAAGCACAGACTCGATGCCGATTTCGCGTTCAACCAGAATCGCCATCGCCATTGCCCCCATGCGAGTCTGCGCCCGCGGACCATCCGGAATGTTGACACCATCGACGCCGGCCGCTTTCAAGAGCCTGATCGACTCCAGAGTCTTCTGTGGGTCACAACCTTTCGGGGGCAGCACTTCGCAGGTAGTAACAAATTCACCCCTGGCAATTTTTCGTGCCCAATTTGAGCGCTCTTCCGGTGGGACGACGGTCACGTCGGGCGGTTTCAGATCGTTTACAGTGATCTTCACGTCGGTGTCGACCACCACTTGCTGAGTGCGCGGACTAAATTGGCGAACTGCGTCGGCGATCCATTTGATGTGAGCCGGAGTAGTGCCGCAGCATCCGCCGACGAATCGTGCGCCCGCCTGGATGATACGCCGGGAATATTCGGCCATGTACTCGGGCGAGCACATGTAAAACTGACGACCCTGCACGTCGCGGGGCAGTCCGGCATTCGGCTGGGCCGAGAGCTTGCGAGTTGTTACCGGGCGCATCTTCTCGATTGCGTTGAGCACAATCGCCGGACCAACACCACAGTTGAGACCGATGACGTCGGCGCCCCATTCGTCGAGTTGGGTGGTGAACGCCTCAGGCGTGGCGCCGAAGACGGTGTTACCGTCGATCTGGATCGTCATCTGCGTAACGATCGGCAAGTCACACAATTCACGCACGGCCCTGATTGCCTGGTCCAGTTCAGAAAGATCCGAAAACGTTTCCAGCACAAAGAGATCCACGCCGCCTTCGAGCAGCGCTGAAACCTGGGCACTGAACATTGCCTTAGCTTCGTCGAAGGAAGTCGGCCCATAAGGTTCGATCCGCAACCCGAGGGGGCCGACCGCCCCGGCAACAAAGGCGCGACTTCCGGCGGCCTCGCGCGCTATTTGCGCGGCTCTGATATTTATTTCGCGCAGGCTGGCTTCAAGACCGTAAGGTTGTAGTTTGTTTGCCGTGGCGCTAAACGTGTTCGTTTCAATGATGTCAGCGCCGGCTCGAACGTATTCAGCGTGCACATCGCGGACCAGATCTGGCGCGACGAGATTCAACTCGTCGTAGGAGCGATTGATGTAGATGCCCTTCGCGTAGAGCATCGTGCCCATCGCGCCGTCAAAGACGTGGATGGTGTCGGAATCTAATGCGTCGCGGAAGTTTTTCATTATCGGTTTAGCAAACAGTCACTAGCAAACAGCAAACAGCCGGACTGGAAGCGGCGTGCGGCGTTGGTTTCGCGAGTTGCTTTATCTTTCATGATTGGCTTGGGTCGGCTGTTTGCTGATTACTGTTTGCTACAAATAAAAATCCCGCGCCAAACAGCGCGGGACTTCATCGGTCAATGAAGTTGTTCGGGTGCATCCTTCAGGATTGCCCGAGCTGTTTAGCGGTTGTTTTTACCGTGGCCGCAAGTCGCCTTAACTCACCACGTTTCTGACTGTGGTTATACGTCCGCGGAAAGAGGAGTGTCAAGCGAGCAGCCTTGCCCGAAGGAGTTAGAACCGGGAGCGGCAGCGACCGGGTAGTGGATTTTTGATTGGATGGGTCAGGGGGGGGCCGGGGGCTGGTTGTCGTGATTAGCTGGGGGCTTAGGGCTGACCCGGTCGCTACCGCTTCCGGTTCTGACTTCTTCTCCCGCAAAACGATTCCTGTAACTCATCCGACCATTGCGGCAAACTCGGAACAGTGCCGGGCCATACGAAAAAAGGGGAGGGATGCGTAAACCACTCACAGCCTTGACAGAGTTTGGTTAATTTGGCTGAATGCTCGCGTTCTTCCAATCGTCCTGGGTTGCAGGGTTGCAGGTCTCCCCTGGTCCGTTCTCGGCCATTTCTCCTCGGCTGAAAACTTCGAAAAAGGAAAATTTATGAGCACAGCAATTGACGGCACTGGGTCCAGCCCACAAGCACCAGGCGATCGCAGCTTCTTCGGACACCCGCGCGGACTCTCCACGCTCTTCTTCACCGAGATGTGGGAGCGCTTCTCTTATTACGGGCTGCGCCCACTGCTGGTCCTGTTCATGTCAGCGTTGGTTTTCGATGGCGGGTTCGGCATGGATCGCGGCCAGGCATCGGCCATCGTCGGCATCTATGCGGCCAGCGTCTACCTCGCCTCGCTCCCCGGCGGTTGGATCGCGGATCGATTGTTGGGACTACGCCGCGCGATCATGACGGGCGCGGTGATGATCTCGGCGGGACACATCTCAATCGGCTTGTCGTCGTTTGCTCATAGCAAAGTGCCCTTCTTCCTCGGCTTGATCTTGATCGCGCTGGGGACGGGTTTACTGAAGCCAAACATTTCCGCCATCGTCGGGGACCTCTATCCCGAGGGCGGCGCTCGCCGCGACGCGGGCTTCTCGATTTTTTACATGGGCATCAACGTGGGTGCATTTCTGGGGCAGATAGTCACCGGCTTTCTCGGCGAAAAGTATGGTTGGCATTTTGGCTTCGGCGCTGCGGGCGTAGGGATGCTCATCGGCCTGGCGACATTTGCAGTGCTGGCGAAAAAGACACTCGGCAGTCTTGGTCTCGAACCCACCCGCGATCCCGATCCGGCGGTGCAGGCACGGAAGGAACGGACGCTCAAACTAATCCTGGGTGTGGGCGTTGTGGTGCTGATTGCCGTGGTAGTGCTGGGCGCTCTGGGAATGCTGCCGCTCGACGCGCAGGCCATTGGGAAAAACATGACCTATGTTTTGGTTGGCGTTGCCGTAGTTTATTTTGGCTATCTCTTCCTCGCCGGCGGCCTGGCGAGCGACGAGAAGAAGCGCGTGGCGGTGATCGGAATTCTTTTCGTGTTTGCGGCCATTTTCTGGTCAGCGTTTGAGCAGGCGCCGACTTCGCTCAACCTCTTCGCGCGTGACTTCACCGATCGCATGATCGGCGGATTCGAGATCCCCGCCACCTGGTTTCAGTCAGTCAACTCATTCTTCATTTTTCTGTTGGCGCCTTTTTTCGCGGCGCTCTGGGTGAATATGGCGGGACGAGGGCGCGAGCTTTCCAGTCCAGCTAAGTTTGCGCTGGGACTATTCTTCGCCGGGCTTGGTTTCATCATCATGATTTTTGCGGCGAATATTGTCGTCCGCGGCGGCGGGCTGTTGAAGGTTTCACCGCTCTGGTTGGTAGCGAGTTATTTCTTCCAGACAATTGGCGAGTTGAGCCTCAGCCCGGTGGGGCTGTCGTCAATGACGAAGCTGTCGCCGCGCAGGTACGTGGGCCAGATGATGGGAATTTGGTTTCTGGCTTCGGCAGTCGGCAATCTGATTGGCGGATTGGTCGGCGGACGTGTCGATCCGGAAAAGTTGGAACAGATGCCCACGCTCTTCATCATTACGGCGGCTTCGTTGATGCTGGCTGCTTTGGTTTTGTTTGCGCTGACACCAATCATCAGGAAGCAGCTAACGCCGAAAGAAGCGCAAGCTACAAGTTAGGGCTTGCGCAACGGACTTTTGGCGGAGCCAGTACGATCCACGAAATCACACTAAGCAACACTAAAAATCGTTTCGTGAGATTTCGTGTGACTTCGTGGATCGATTTTGAATTGCTTTGGTTTTAATCCTTGTCTTAGTCTGCAAGTTAATAGTTGTTCAGGAGAATCTTCTTGCTAAATCGTCTTATTTCACTTCTAACGCTTTTCCTTGTTCTCTCAATAGCTGCGGTAGCGCAACAGAAACTACTAACCATTGACGACATCTTCGATCCGGCGAAGAAGGTAAACTTCAACGGCACGCCGCCAAACATTCGCTGGCTCAAGGATGGGAAGCACTACCTGCTCGCGAATGATCCGGCAAGAAAAGATGTACCGAGATTGCAGAATGTCGATGCGGTCACCGGTAAAGCCACCGCTTTCCTCGATACGGCAAAGATGGAGTCAGCTTTCCGCGCGCTCGGCGGTGTTACGGCCGCTGACGCCACTCGCCTGGCCAATCGCGGCTCCTACGATCTTAGCAACGATGAACGAGCCGTCCTGATCAATTGGAACAACGACCTTTTCTATTACGAACTCGGCGGCGACAAGGCGTTGAGGGTTACGAACGATCCTGAGGAAGAAGTTGGTGAGACGTTTAGTCCCGACGGTCGCATGCTCGGCTTCGTGCGCGGCGGAAACATTTACGTTTACGACATTGCTGCCCGCCAGGAGCGGCGCTTGACCAGCGATGGCAGTCCGAAGATTCTGAATGGTCGCCTCAACTGGGTTTATCAGGAAGAACTCTACGGCCGCGGAAACTTTGAAGCTTACTGGTGGAGTCCCGATTCCACGTCGCTTGCTTACCTGCGCATTGACGACAATCCCGTGCCCGAGTTCACCGTAGTCGATCACATTCCTTATCACCAGACCCTGGAAGTGACACCTTATCCAAAAGCGGGCGATCCAAATCCTGTCGTTAAGCTGGGCGTGGTAAACGCTGCCGGCGGAGCGACGCGCTGGGTCGATACGTTCAAATATCATTCGGAAGATCTTTTGATCGTGCGGGTGGCGTGGACACCGGATAGCCGCAAGGTCGTCTATCAGGCGCAAAATCGCGAGCAGACATTTCTGGACTTGAACTTCGCCGACGCACGGGATGGAAAGTCGAATACTGTCTTGCGCGAAACGTCGAAAGCGTGGGTTGAAGTCATCGACAACCCAACCTGGCTCAAAGACGGATCGTTTCTTTGGTTTAGCGAACGAAACGGTTGGAAGCATCTTTATCATTACAACCAGAATGGCACGCTCGTCCGCCAGATTACTGACGGAAAATGGGAAGCGCGCTCGATAGACAGCGTGGACGAAGACAAGGGCTTGATCTATTTCAGCGGCACCGCGCACAGCCATATCGCACCGCAAGCGTATCGCATAGAGCTCGACGGCACCGCGATGACGCGGTTAACCAACACCGAGGGTGCGCACCGCGTCTCGTTTAGTCCCGCCTCGAATCTCTTCATTGACAGTTGGAGCGACCTCAACACGCCCACGCAAACGCGACTCTACGAAGCTGACGGCAAGCTCGTGCGCGTGATCGATGAAAACAAGGTGGAGGCCTTGAAGCAGTACAAGCTCGGAAACGCCGAACTCATGAAGGTGAAAACGCGCGACGGCTTTGAGATGGAAGCGATGATGATCAAGCCGCCCGATTTCGACGCGACCAAGAAATATCCGGTGCTCCAGTTTACCTACAGCGGGCCACACGCGCCGCAAGTCAGAAACGGCTGGGGCAATGTCACCTACATGTGGCACCAGCTCATGGCCCAGAAGGGATACATCATTTGGATCTGCGACAACCGCACCGCCAGCGGCAAGGGCGCTGAATCCGAGTGGCCGGTTTACAAAAACTTTGGTGAGCTCGAGTTGCGCGATCTGGAGGATGGCGTGGCGTGGTTGAAGTCACAGCCTTATGTGGACGGATCGCGGATTGGAATTTGGGGCTGGAGCTACGGCGGGTTTATGACCAGCTATGCGCTGACGCACAGCCAGAATTTCAAGATTGGAATCGCCGGCGGCACTGTGGCTGACTGGCGCGACTACGATTCGATTTACACTGAGCGCTACATGCTCACGCCGCAGAATAATCCCGAAGGCTACAAGAAAAGCTCGCCAATCACCGCCGCGAAGAACCTACACGGCAAGTTGCTTCTGATCCATGGTGCGATTG
>JANMVC010000326.1:0-1655 GCA_031392315.1 Pyrinomonadaceae bacterium
AGTAGGCTTCAGTTTTCCGGCCGGTCCCAAGCGGGCACTGCTGTCGTTGCTGTTGAAGCGAGCTCGGATTCGTTTGCGCGGTCTGAAATTTAAGGAACGTGACGCCAGCGAGATACCGGAATCTGATCTGGTTCGCATCGACACTTGCTGGGCCGTCTCCGCTGGACTCGGCGCGGTTGACCTGATCCGCGGCGCGGATTTTCAAAGCCGGCATCTGTTGCTCGCTTTGCGTGCTGGAGAACCTTATCGGGTGGCGCGCGCGATGGCCCTGGAGGCGGCGCAGATCGCCTCGCGCGGAGGCCCGGCCAACAAACGCGCCAATCAAGTGGCCCAGCGCGCCGAAGAGCTTTCGCAGCGAGTGGGCCATCCACACGCGATTGGACTTTCGATCTGGGCGAGTGGCGTCACCGCCTACCTGGCCGGCGACTGGCGGAAGGCTGGTGAACGTTGTGAGCGTGCGGCAGAAGTTTTACGCGACCGATGTACGGGTGTGCCCTGGGAACTGACCATCGCGCACCGGTTCATGTTGAGCGCACTGTTGCATCAGGGTGAGATCGCCGAAGTGTCCCGACTCGTGCCGGGGCTGCTGGCCGCCGCGCTGGACCAGGGAAATCTCTTTGCCGCCACCGACTTGCGCACGCGCCTCAACTTGATTTGGCTGGCCCAGGACGATCCCGACAGGGCTCGGGCCGAAGTGATCGAAGCGCTGAAAGCATGGCCGCATGAAGGCTTTCATTTGCAACACTACAGCTCGCTGCATGCGCTGGTTCAAAATGAACTTTACACGGGCGACGTTGAAGTTGCGTGGAAACATGTAGAAGGTCAATGGGCGGTTTTGGAATCTTCGATGCTGCTGCGGTTCCAGGTGCTGCGCATTGAGGCCAACCACCTGCGGGCCCGCGCGGCGTTGGCCTCGGCGGCAGTTGGCGGCGACCCGGATAGAGTACGTGTTGCAGAGAAGTTGGCGGGCAAGATCGAAAAAGAAGAGATGCCCTGGGCCACGCCTTTTGGGAGCTTGATCCGTGGCGCGGTAGCGTGTCAGCGGTCGCAGCCGGAAGCGGCGACGGCTTTGCTGGCGGAGGCGATCAAAGGTTTTGAGGGAGCGAACATGCATCTGTTCGCAGCAGCAGCGCGGCGCCGACTGGGTGAAACGATTGGCGGCGATGAGGGTCGCGCACAGGTGGAGGAGGCGGATGCGTGGATGGCGAACCAGGGATTCAAGAAACCCGATTTGATAACGCGAATGCTGGCGCCAGGATACTAGTCAGAACCGCCTAAGCTGCGGATAGTTGCAGCCACACCAACATGGACACACTCAAGACACTTACCTACGACGTCACCGGGCGGATTGCCCGCATCACGCTCGACCGGCCCGAACGCGGCAATGGCATCACTTTTGAGATGCCTGCGGAACTCGCGGCGTGCGTCGAGCGTGCCAACCTCGACCCGAACGTGCACGTGATCGCTTTGTCAGGTAATGGCAAGGGCTTCTGCGGCGGTTACGATCTGGTAATGACTGCGGAGCAGAAACTCGGCAGCGAAGGTGAACTGATGGGTTGGCCCGCCGGGTCGCCGATGGATCCGAAAGTGCAAATGGCCAATCACGATCCCGAACAGATTTGGGATCCAATTCTCGACTACCAGATGATGAGCCG
>JANMVC010000334.1:0-3404 GCA_031392315.1 Pyrinomonadaceae bacterium
ATTCCAAAAGGCGCTTGATCGAATTCCAACGCTTTCTCATCCGCATGATGAGGCGCATGGTCGGTAGCAATCGCGTCGATCGTTCCATCTTTCAAACCCGCCAACAAAGCATCGACGTGATCCTGGCTGCGCAAGGGCGGACTCATCTTCATGTTGGTGTCGTAGTCGGCGACTGCGTCGTCACTTAGCGTCCAATGGTGAGGCGCAACTTCACAGGTAACACGAACGCCCTGCTCCTTCGCGCGTCTGACAGCCTCGACAGAACCTCGCGTCGAGACATGCGCAATGTGGACCGCCGCGCCAGTTACCTTTGCCAACACACAGTCGCGAATCACGTGGACATCCTCAGCTGCGGCCGGCATGCCTTTCAGGCCCAGCACCAACGACCAATGCCCTTCGTGCATCACTCCGCCCGCACTCAAAGATTCGTCCTGCGCGTGGTCGACAACCGTCAGATCGAAGCCGCGTGCATATTCCATGGCTCGCCGCATCATGCCTGCATTTGTAACTGGCCGACCATCATCTGACACAGCCACGATGCCCGCCTTCTTCATTTCGCCCATCTCAGCAAGATGTTTTCCGGCGCTTCCTTTAGTGACGGCGCCCAACGGAAAAACATTGGCGAGCTGCGCTCGTTGACCTTGCTCAATGATGAAACGCGTAACCGCTGGGCTGTCATTTACGGGATCCGTGTTGGGCATGGCACAAACTGATGCCCAGCCGCCGGCAACTGCGGCCGCCGCCCCGCTCGCAAACGTCTCCATGTATTCCGCGCCCGGCTCGCGCAGATGCGTGTGCAGATCGATGAACCCCGGCGCGACCACCAGTCCAGTTGCGTCAAACACCTCAACGCCTTCAGGAGTTGGTTCACCACGGTCCAACAAACCGGCGACGCGTCCGTCTTCCAGCAGAATATTCTTTCCGCCGTTGATGCCCTGCGACGGGTCTATCAGGTAGCCATTGGCGATTAGGATCTTCATCCCTTGCTTTCCTTGCTATCCAGTTGGCCCTTTTCAACCGCTGGGATTTTGTCCACATCAACATCCGCGTGACTGCCGCCGGCAATCAAGTAGAGCACCGCCATGCGCACCGCCACTCCGTTGGCAACCTGATCCAGAATCAACGAGCTGCTCCCGTCAGCCACTTCCGAAGCGATCTCGATGCCTCGATTCATGGGTCCAGGGTGCATCA
Organism: Pyrinomonadaceae bacterium; assembly: GCA_031392315.1. Lineage (GTDB taxonomy): Bacteria > Acidobacteriota > Blastocatellia > Pyrinomonadales > Pyrinomonadaceae > PSRF01. The sequence goes on from JANMVC010000334.1 coordinate 1,192, forward strand.
CGATGGCATCAGGCGCAGCGCGTTCGAGATGCCGGGCCCGGAGACCATAGTGAACCGCGTACTCGCGCATTGAAGGAAAGAATGCGCTGTCCTGACGCTCGCGTTGAATTCTCAGCACCATCACCACGTCTGCGCCTTCAATCGCGTCTTCAATTCGCTTCTCGATGCGCACGCCCGATTCGACAAACTCGCCGAACTCAGCGGGCACCATCGTGCCGGGACCGGCAATGCAGACAGTCGCTCCCAGCTTTGTTAGCAGATGGATATTCGAACGCGCCACGCGGGAGTGAAGTACATCGCCAATTATGGCGACCTTGAGGCCGTCGATGCCGCCTTTGTATTCGCGAATTGTTAGAGCGTCGAGCAGCGCCTGCGTAGGATGTTCGTGCGAACCGTCGCCGGCATTCACGATTGGCGAGTTGCCCATTCTCGCGAGTTGCTGGGGCGCTCCGGCCATCGAGTGACGCACGACAATGCAATCGGGCGACATGGCTTCCAGATTCCGCGCTGTGTCACTCAACGTTTCGCCTTTGCTGACACTGGAGGTGGAGACGCTGACGTTGACCGCATCGGCTGATAGACGTTTGGCCGCAATTTCAAACGATGTTCGGGTGCGGGTTGAGGGTTCAAAGAAGAGATTGATAACTGTGCGCCCGCGCAACGCCGGCACCTTCTTGATGTCGCGCTTGGAAATCTCCCGAAACGTCTCGGCCGTATCGAGCAGATGCGTGATCTCGCTCGCTTCGAGTTCGCGGATTCCCAAAAGATGTTTGCGCGTGAAAGTCATTTATAGTCCGACAAACTTTAGGTTTGTCGTGGTTGCTCCGCGGGTTAAACGACAAACTGAAGTTTGTCGGACATGTTCACACAAAAAAGCGGCCATCGCTGGCCGCTGCTACTCAAGTAGTTGCTTCAGGTGGCCGTTCGACAATGACCACCGCTTCTTCCTCATCAAAGTCCTGGAGCATCACTTTGATTATTTCGCTCTTCTTCGTCGGCACCAACTTGCCAATGTAATCGGCCTGAATGGGCAGCTCGCGATGCTCTTTGCCGCGGTCGATAAGCACCGCGAGTTGAACGCGGCGCGGACGGCCAAAATCAATCAACTGATCCAGCGCCGCTCGAATTGTCCGACCAGTGTAGAGCACGTCATCGATCAGCACGATGTTGCGGCTCTCGATGTCGCCCGGAAGTTCAGTGCGATTCACAATTGGTTTTGCCCCCACCGTGGAAAGATCGTCACGATAGAGGGTGATATCCACTACGCCGACTGGCGGCCGGTCGCCTTCGAGGTCCGCTATCTTATCGGCCATTCGTTCGGCCAGCGGAACGCCACGGCGCCGAATTCCTACCAGATAGAGGTCGCCCGCGCCATGATTCTCTTCAACGATTTCAGAAGCCAAACGGGCCAGCGCGCGATTTATCCGCGGCCCATCCATGATGCGTGCTTTCTCGATGAAATCCATTTCGCCGGATACTAACAAGAACAGGAAACAGTGACAAGTGAACCGGTCAGGCGCGGGATCACGATGGCGTTGACCGGCAGAGTCAGGCAACTCAACCCGCACCGAGTGGAAGCTTGCGGCCTAACCAGATAGAATCGAACGCGTTCGTTATCGTTACTCGTCAGTTGTACTTGTCCCCTGCATGTAATGCTCTATCGTTCATTGCTGCGACCACTTCTTTTTCGCTTGTCACCCGAGACGGCCCACCAACTGGCGCTCAAGTCGTTAGCCCTCGCTCCAACTTTGACAGCGAATCTGTTAGGTCAAAGATTCCAAAGCCAGCCGTTTGGCAAGCTCCGGCGTTTTGGGTTGACGTTTGCGAATCCGGTCGGGCTCGCCGCCGGATTTGATAAGGACGGAATCGCGCTCGCTTCACTCGCAGCGCTTGGCTTCGGACACATCGAGGCCGGCACCGTCACCTATCATGCGCAACCCGGAAACGAGCATCCGCGACTCTTTCGGCTGCCGCTTGATAAAGCGCTGATCAATCGCGCCGGCTTTAACAACGAAGGCGCGGCGGCATTCGCGCGCCGTGTCAAAGCTCGGAAGCCTGACTGCGTGTTGGGCGTGAGCATTGGGAAAAGCAAAGTAGCCCCACTTGAAGATGCAATCGACGATTACCTGCAAAGCTTTGAAGTTGTCTACCCGGTCGCCGACTACATCGCCGTAAATGTCAGTTCGCCAAACACGCCCCGCTTGCGCGAGTTG
>JANMVC010000335.1:0-2316 GCA_031392315.1 Pyrinomonadaceae bacterium
TCGTGAGGTTTCGTGGAAAGTGTTTTCTCAGGCAACGGCCAGCATGAACATTCGCTTGAAGTTGTTCGATGTGATCTTCGCGAGCTCTTCAATTTCCAGGCCATGAAGATGGGCGAGCGACCGCGCTACTTCAACAACGTACGCAGGCTCGTTGCGTTTTCCGCGAAACGGTACGGGCGCGAGATAGGGGCAGTCAGTTTCAATCAGCAGACGATCAAGCGGCACTTGCTTCGCGACCGCTCTCAGTTCCTCAGCCTTCTGAAAAGTGACGATACCGGAGAACGAAATCGAGAAGCCTAACTCGATGGCCTTCTCAGCCAACTCTGCGCTGCCGCTGAAGCAATGCATGATGCCAGGCAGGCCCGAGCCGGCCCAATGGGATTTGAGGATCTCTGCCGTCTCAGTCTCAGCTTCTCTCGTATGAATGATGACGGGCAGGCTGAGTTCACGTGCCAGCCGGAGTTGCCATTGGAAGACATCGATCTGCACTTCGCGTGGCGAGTTGTCGTAGTGGAAGTCGAGCCCGATTTCGCCCCAGGCGATTACTTTCCTGCTGCTGGTCGCGAGTTTCCAAATCCTCTTTTCGGCTCGCTCGTCAAAGAGACGCGCGTCGTGAGGATGTGTGCCAACCGCAGCGTAAATGTCAGGGTTGTTTTCGGCTAACTCCACGGCGCGTTCCAACACACCGCTGTGCGGATCGCCGGTGCCGACGTTCAGGATTGTGGAAACGCCGGCGGCGCGCGCACGCTGAATTACTTCGGCTCGATCCGCGTCAAACTCCGGACCATCAATGTGCGCGTGTGAATCAATGAACATGGGATTTGTCAGCACCGCAGGCGGTTCTGACATTGCTTAGTTCCCGCCCTTTGACTCCTTCACCGGGAAGCCGCGCTTCCTCATCAACGCCTCAACCTTCGGATCGCGGCCACGAAATCCACGATAGCCTTCCGCCGGATCCACCGTGTTGCCGACTGAGAACACATACTTGCGCAGCCGCTCGGCTACCTTCGCGTCGTATGGACCCTTGCCCTCGACAAACGCCCCAAACGCATCAGCCGTGATCACGTCAGACCAGAGATAACTGTAATAACCCGCCGAATAGGAGTCGCTGGAGAAGACATGACTGAAATGCGGCGTCCGATGTCGCATCACAATTTCCTTCGGCATGCCCAATTCCGTCAGCGTCTCGCGTTCAAACGCGTCAGCATCGATCTTCTTCGCGCCGGCGAGATGGAGTTTCATATCGACCAAAGCCGCCGATAAATATTCGACGGTGATGAAGCCCTGATTAAACGTCGCAGACTTCATGATGCGATCGACCAGCGGCTGCGGAATGGGCTTGCCCGTCTGATAGTGGACCGCAAATCGCTGCAGCACTTCCGGCGTCGAGAGCCAATGCTCCAAAAGTTGCGACGGAAATTCCACGTAATCGCGCGCGACGGCGGTGCCCGAAAGCGACGGGTAGGTCACCCTTGAATTCAGGCCGTGCAGCGCATGGCCAAACTCATGAAACATCGTGTTCGCGTCGTCCCACGAGATAAGCACAGGCACGCCCGGCTTCCCATTCACGAAGTTTGAGTTGTTGGAGACGATGGTCGTGATTTCGCCATCGACGCGTTGCTGGGTGCGGTAGGCATTCATCCAGGCGCCCGAGCGCTTGCCGGCGCGCGCATACGGATCGAAATACCAAAGCCCGATGTGCTTCTTCGTGGTCTTGTCAGTCACTTCCCAAACGCGTACGTCCGGATGATAGACGGCAACATTCGCGGCCGGCGTGAAGTTAAAGTTGAAGAGCTCTTCCGCCACCCAGAAGATTCCCTCGCGTAACTTCTCGAGCTGGAGATACTGCTTCACTTCATTCTGGTCCAGATCGTAACGCTCCTTGCGGACCTTCTCCGCATAGTAGCGATAATCCCAGGGCTCGATCGTGATCTTCGCGCCTTCCTTGTTTGCCTGTGCTTGCATGTCGGCAACTTCCTCATGCACCCGCGCAACTGACGGCTTCCAAACTGCTTCCATTAATTCCATCGCTCGCTCTGGCGTTTTGGCCATCGAGTTTTGCAAACGCCAGTGCGCATGCGTGGGAAATCCGAGCAGTCCGGCGCGCTCGGCGCGCAACTGAAGTATTTCGGAAATGATCGCGTTGTTGTCGCGTTCGTCGCCGTTGTCGCCGCGATTGATGAACATCCGCCAGGCCTTCTCACGCAACGGCCGCACTTCGGAGTAAGTAAGAAACGGATCGATAGAAGAGCGGGTGTTTGAGATGACCCATGTGCCCGGCTGCTTCCTGGTTGCCGCAGCCTCGGCGGCAGCGTC
>JANMVC010000368.1:0-7183 GCA_031392315.1 Pyrinomonadaceae bacterium
CTGGGCTTTATGCTTCCGCCTGCTCCGCAGGCTCGTGGAGTGCTTCAACTAAGATTCTTGTTGATGGAAGACTTACCGGCAACCAGAGGTTGGCTCTTGCTACTCGTACCTCTCTCTATTCCTTCACAGCCGCGCGAGCGCATCCATCGTTAACTTAAGGTCGGTAAAGTCCGGCAGCAGCGCGTCGGGATTGTGCGCGAGCAATTCTTCGCGGGAATAGAAGCGACCGGTCCCGACAATCAATGTGCGGGCGCCGAAGTGTTTGGCGCAGTCGATGTCGTTGGTGGTGTCACCGATGACGACAAACTGCTCGGGCCCGAGCTCGAGTTGGAGAAACTCACGAATGCGATCAGCGGCAAGCTGAGGCAGATCGCGGCGGTCATGTGATTCATCGCCGAAGGCGCCCGGTAGATCGAAGAACTCTGAAAGGCCCACCGCCGTCATTTTCAAATGTGCCGCTGGCTCGATGTTGCCGGTAACGAGAGCTGAACGATAACGCGGATCAGCGGTTACCGCCTCCAGCACTTCGCGCACGCCCGGCAGCAGTTCAAAAACTTCCTCGCCGTTATTAGCAAACTTGTGCATGGCTCTCATGTAGCTCTCCCGCAGTGGCTGCACACGCTCGCGTATGTCTGCATGCGTGAAGCCTTCATGCTTCAGAGCTTCGCCCACAATTTGCAAGTCAGTCATGCCTGACACTTTCATTTGCGGCAGTTGCCCGGCAGTACCGAAAACTTCTTCCAGCATGGGAATTGTGTAATCTTTGAACCCGCCGGCGCGCTTGGTGCGCATGAGCGTGCCGTCGATGTCCCAGAGAAGGATGCGCAAGTCAGAGACACGGCGACGCGGAGAGACGGCGACGCGGGGATTTGGTTCATCGGTATTTACTGCTGGACCTGTTTCCAAGGTTGTCATCTCCGCGTCTCCCAATCCCGCAGTCCCCGTGTCCGCCGTTATTCGATCACGGCCAACACGTCGCCGGCGCTAACGGTGGCCCCGACCTCAGCGTTGATTGAAATAACGGTTCCGGCCTTCGGGGCCTTCAATTCGTTTTGCATCTTCATTGCTTCCACGACAACGATGCCATCGCCGGCCTCCACCTGCGCGCCAGTTTCCACCAACACGCGCACAACTTTTCCGGGCATCGGCGAAATGATTTCAGCAGCGCCCGCACCATGGGCGGCGGTCGTTTCGCCAGTCCGCAGGCGTTTGGGATCGACGATCGCTATCTCATACGACTTCCCGCCTAAGCTCACGTCAAACAAGCCGGTTGCACCGTGTGTGCCTTGCCGCCTTTCGACCCTGGCTTTGCTTACGCGGGCACCAACCACAAACAAATACTGCCCATCAGCCAGTTCGCGAACTTCGACGTCGTACCGCCGTCCATCAACTTCGACGGCAACTGCCTCCGCGCCCGCATTCAGCTCAAGCGAGACATCGTGTTCCAGACCTAAGAACTGGGCTTTCAGGTTCATTGCTTATCGCGCCGACTCTTGTTGCCGCCACTGACTACATTGCGCGCCTCATGCAAACCGGCGCGGCCAGACATTTTCCACCGCGATTGGTTTTCGCGCACGGGCGACAAATTTCCCGCCGCTCGTCTCTGAAGCGTGGCGTAGTGAATTGCGGCCGCGATCATCGCCAAGTCTTCGTGCCCCTGCCTTTCCGGAGTTGCATTGAGGCTGCCTTTTTCTCGACGCGTGTTAAAGCGAGAGATAAAACCCGTATCCAACTGTCCGGATCGGAATTCTTCATCGCGAATGATCTCGCGAAAGAAGGGCAGCGTGGTTTTGATGCCACCTACTTCGTATTCGTCGAGCGCGCGCCGTAGACGGTCGATAGCTTCCGCGCGCGTGCGTCCCCAGGCCGAAAGCTTGGAAACGAGCGGATCGTAATGAATCGAAACCTCGGAGTTTGCTTCGACGCCGCTGTCATCGCGGATACCGGGGCCGGATGGAACTCGCAAAAAGGAGATCGTTCCAGGGGAAGGGAAGAAACTGTTGTCGTGGTCTTCGGCGTAAACTCGGCACTCGATCGCGTGTCCGTGCCAGCGAACGTCTTCCTGAGAAAATGAGAGCGATGCGCCGCCGGCAACCGTGATCTGTTCGCGCACGAGATCGATTCCGGTTACTAGTTCAGTCACCGGATGTTCAACTTGCAGTCGGGTGTTCATCTCCAAAAAGTAAAACTCGCGCGTGCTGTCGGAGACGAGAAATTCAACTGTACCGGCGCCGACGTAGTTCACAGCCCGTGCGAGTTGCACTGCCGCCGCGCCCATGCGTTCGCGCAGGCCCACTTCGTTGATCGGCGAGGGACACTCTTCAACCACTTTTTGATGGCGGCGTTGAATCGAGCACTCTCGTTCGCCGAGATGGACCACGTTGCCGTGGCTGTCGCCGAAAATTTGTATTTCAATATGCCGCGGACGCTCGACAGCCTTTTCCAGATAAAGCGAATCGTCGCCAAACGCGGCCGCCGCTTCGGATTTCGCGTTTTCGAAAGCGGAGCGCAGTTCGTCCGGACCGTTGACGAGTCGCATGCCCTTGCCGCCGCCGCCGGCGGAAGCCTTCAGCATTACCGGATAGCCAAATTCCTGCGCCGTACGTTCGGCTTCGCCCAGTGACTTCAGTGGCTCAACCGTCCCCGGAACAATCGGAACGCCTGCGGCAACGGCAGCGCGGCGAGCGCTGGTCTTGGAACCCATCACGTGCATCGCGGCGGGACTCGGGCCAATAAAGATCAAACTCGCTTCGCTTACGGCCTGGGCGAATTCTGCATTCTCGGCCAGAAAGCCATAGCCCGGATGAATCGCCTGGGCCCCGGTTGATTGGGCGGCAGCGATTACGCGTGCGATATGGAGGTAGCTCTCGATTGAAGGAGCTGGCCCGATACAAACAGCTTCGTCCGCGAGACCGACATGAACGGCTGCGGCATCGGCTTCGGAATAAACCGCGATGGGCGAGATGCCAAGGTCGCGGCACGCTCGAATTATTCGAACGGCGATTTCACCACGATTGGCAATTAGGATTTTGCTGAACATCAGAGGAAGCTACTGCGGGCACCTGCCAAACGTCGGCAAACTTGATCCATGATCGATGGCTTTATAAAAAACAACACCCTGCAAGTATACAGGGTGTCATTAAACGCAGAAACCGAACGAGTCGATTAGGGTCGGCGTGCTTGAGTTGCGGTAGTGCTAACCCCTCGTCGTGGAGTTTCAGATGCCTTGTAGGTCACACCGTCAAGGACAACCAAATCATCTTCGGTCTTTAGGATTCCATCGGCGCCTGGCAGGCGCAGCTCATAATTTGTGAAAGAGATACCGGCACTCAGCGGTTCATCTGTCGCAGGCGCAGTTGAGGCGTTGAGGATGACGCCACCGCGAAGTGGCTGCGGTTTCTTGTTAGGAACCGCGGCTACTTCGGAGTTAACGGTGTAGCCGGAAGCGTCGACGTTTTTGAGTGCTGCCGCTAAAGTTCCGTCCGCATCCGGCAAACGGCTTAGGTCGGAAAGTTCGCTGGGGAGAGTACCAAACTTATCACCATACTCATCGAGCGCGCGATCGATTCTGTAAGTGTTGGCATTGATCCCAGCCCTAATGCCTTCCTGATGGTGGCGCAATCGCTCCGGTACTGTCACGCCAATCAAAACCAGAATCAACAAGGGAACGATCGCTGAGGCGATCAGTCCCGTGCGAGCAGTGCGTGCGCCGCAGAAATCCGCCGGCGACTGAACAATCGAGCGGTAGAGTTTCCGTCCGGCGAAAGCGACCAGCAACGCGACTGGCAGCACTACCCACTTAAGCCGCCAGGCTGCCGTTTCCGCGGCGGCCACCCATGACCAAAAATCAAGCGGCACCATCGACAGGAAGGCCAGGTTTGTTTTGGCTCCCCGCGATGAACGCTCGGTTAACGAAATGAACGTCTGCGTCAGAAATGTGACGACCATTAACGTGCCCGTCACCGAAAGCAAAAGCGATCGCGCGTAGGAGGGAAGCTCGTGCGCGGGTTTGGGGAGCGGTTCGCCAACGGCGCGGGCGCCGCAGGCCTGGCAGCCGGCAAATAAAGTGGCGTCGGATTTATGACCACAGCAGGGGCAGATTGTCACGTTGTTAATACCTCAATACCGAAAAGGGAAATCAATTGATGTCGTCAGGTCGTGCCTAGCCAGCCTTTTGTACCAGGGGCTGTTCAGCTTGTCGTTCAGACCCGGAATTTGATGCGGAAAGAGCGGGGCGCGTCTCTTCGTCGCTGTGTTCTGTCTGTTTTTTGTTCAACTCAAACCACGTGTGATACATGCGATGAGCGAAGGTCCAATAAGAACCCACCGCAAGTACCCACAGGACCGCCGGCATTCGGTTAGCGAAGAAGTTTGTCGAACCCGGATGAGTGCTTAGGGCGCCGATTATAAAAAGAACCACTCGCTCGGGACGGCGCAGAAAACCTACGTCACATTTGGCAATTAAACTCTCGGCCCGGGCGCTCGCGTAGCTTACCATAACTGACCCCATTAGTCCTGCTCCCGCGAGGAAAACATTCAGGGTGGAGTGAAACTGCGTATCGCGCGCATAAAAGACCATTAATCCGACGAAAACGACCATGTCGGAAAGGCGATCCAGCGAGGAATCCAGGAAGCCGCCGAAGCGGGTAACGCGGCCTGAAAGCCGGGCGACTTGCCCGTCGAGCATGTCGAACAGATTGGCAACGATCAGCACAATCCCGGCCCAGAAAAAGTAACCGAAGCCAAAGAGCATTCCGGAGCCGACATTGATGGCCACGCCGATGACGGTGAGAAAGTTTGGGTTGATGTGGCCGTAGGCGAGCCAGCGCACCATCGCATCGATGATTCTTTGCGCCCCGCGGCCTATAGCACCCACAAACATTTTCGCAATCGCTCCTTGAGAAACATTATGCCGAAAATGGCTGAGACTTCACAGCCCGTGGGCACAACCAGCGGCGGATTTTAGGGACGGATACCGATGATGGTCAAGGTTTCGGGGAACTATGGGAGTGGGTAACATCACCCGCTATCGGGTTTTGCCAAAGGCCCACCCGCTAACGCAGGCGGTTCTGACTAAGCCTTGTCTTCGACCTGGTCGTGGATGGTTGTCAATTTCCGAATCTCGAAGTTGCGAGCGCCGGCGGGCGTGCGGACTACGACTTCGTCGCCTTCTTCCTTGCCCATCAAACTTCGGCCCACTGGTGAGGTGGTCGAGATCAGTCCTGCTTGCGGGTCGCTTTCTTCAGGCGTGACCAAACGGTAAGTGACTTCTTCATCGCGCTCGGCGTCATACAAAACTAAGGTGGAACCATAGGCGGCTTTGTCGTGAGAGATTTTCGTAACGTCAATGGCCGCGACTTCGCCGATTCTCCTTCGCAACTCCATGATTCGCGCTTTCACCAAACTCTGCCGGTTGAGGGCCGCATGGTATTCGGCGTTCTCGCGCAAATCGCCAAACTCGAGTGCGCGTTTGATTTCTTTCGGAAGGTGAACGCGCAGTTCGGATTCGAGCTCGTCGAGTTCGGCTTGGAGTCTTGCTTTGATGTCGACTGACAATTGAGACCTCTTTTTTGTTCCAGTGGGCCAGTCACTAGTCGAGATTTTATTCTCGAGCTAGCTTTGCCTTTTACGCCGAAGGCGTTCGCTAATTTCAGCCCAGGGTAGCACCCTGGGTAAAAAGCAGAATACGCCTTTCTACCCTGAAAGGGTTAAGAATGATTTTGCCAATCGGCCTGACTATTTCACCCCTTCAGGGTGATGACTCATTGATCGGACCATTACCCAGGGTGTTACCCTGGGCTGAAATTAGCGAACGCCTTCGGCGTTTTAAACTGGGTTCCATTGCGTCGCTACCACTCGGGGTTCTGATAACCGGCCCCAGCGTTAACGGGAGGAGCGTTAGGGTTGGCGGTGATGCCTGGCTTCGTCGGGAGCGCCGAATGAAATGCCGGTGTCGCGGGCTGTGCGCACCAGTTGGCCGTCAGCCGGAACAGTCTTGATATTCGCGATCGCCTGGCTGATGGGAACTGTGATTACGTCGCCCGCCTGCAGAGCCACCATCATACCGCGTTTTCCGTCCACCAGCGCGCGCACGGCGCACGAGCCATAGTTGGTTGCCAGCATGCGATCGAAGGCATTAGGTCGTCCGCCGCGTTGCAAGTGGCCCAGCACCACGCAGCGGGCTTCTTTCCCCGTGAGCGTTTCCAGTTCTCTTTGGCAATAGGAGCCGATGCCTCCCAAACGCGGGGCGTGTTCACGATCGCCCTTGTCCTGGTAGATCAGTTCGTGGCCCGTCTCCAGCGCGCCTTCCGCGGCGACCACAATACTAAAGTTTGATCCAGCTTCATCGCGCGCCCGGATTCGATCAGCCACAGACTTCATCGTGAACGGAATTTCCGGAATCAGAATTACGTCGGCGCCCCCGGCGAGACCGGAGTGCAGCGCGATCCAACCCGTGTGCCGCCCCATTACTTCTAGAATCATCACGCGGTCGTGCGACTCGGCTGTAGTGTGCAACCGATCAAGTGCGTCGGTGGCGATATCGAGCGCCGTGATGAATCCGAAAGTAAGCTCGGTACAGGCGAGGTCGTTGTCGATTGTTTTGGGAACGCCAACGACGGGAACTCCCAAGCGGTCAAATTCCGCGGCGATGGCCAGCGTTCCTTCGCCGCCTAAGACGACGAGCGCATCAATGCCCAGTCGGTGAATATTTTCGACCGCCTCTTTGTAGACTCCCTCTGGTTTTGAGGAAACTCCCTCGGCGCTGCGCTCTACGAACCGTCCGCGGTTGCGGGTGCCCAGAATCGTTCCGCCGCGTGGCAACAAGCCTCTAACATCGGCAGCCGTCAGCGGGCGCGCTTGGGTTTCACCTAACAATCCTTCGAAGCCATCTTCAACGCCGACGACTTTCATGCCGTATTGGCCGGTGGCGGTAGTCACGACCGAGCGAATAACGGCATTGAGACCCGGAGCGTCGCCGCCGCCGGTTAATATTCCAATCGTCTTGTGCATATCCAATGACTCGGGCAGTAGCGTCGGGGGCAGTAGCCCGACCGTAAGCGAGGGTCGAGCCGGGTCGCGGCGTCCCACAACGTGCGCAGCATCCCCATCCCCCGGCCGTAGTCCCAGACCGCGGCCGCGAGGATGCCGCCGGGTCGGGTGACGCGGAGCATCTCGGCCATCG
>JANMVC010000480.1:0-2312 GCA_031392315.1 Pyrinomonadaceae bacterium
CGAAATCAGCACATCGGGTCGGGCGCTCCTGATTGACTCGAGGCCCTGGGCCGCCGTTGAAACCGCCGTCACATTAGCTCCACGTTGCGTCAGCGCGGCCCGCAGTAGTTCCAAAGTGTCCTCATCGTCGTCAACCACCAACACGTAGACTCCTGCCAACTGTGATCTCAATCGCTCTTTGTTTTCCTGAGCCGCATCCGCCTCCGATGGTTCGGCAGGCGTTGCCACTGATCCTGCGAGCGGTAAACGCACTATGAACCTCGCACCTTTGCCTTCGCCATCGCTGGCGGCCTCAACGGCGCCGCCGTGAATTTCAATCAAGTGGCGCGCGATTGCCAGACCCAGCCCGAGTCCACCGTGCTGACGGGTCGAGGTGCTATCAGCCTGGCGAAACCGATCGAAAACAAACGGCAGGAAAAGTTCATTGATGCCCTGGCCGGTGTCAGTCACCTGGATTTCCGCCTCTGATTCTGTCCGGCGCAGACGCACGGAAACTTTTCCGCCGGTCGGCGTAAACTTGACTGCGTTTGAAAGCAGGTTCCAAAAGACCTGCTGCAACCTGTCTGCGTCTCCGGATACGGCGACGGGTTCGGCGCTCAAATCCGTTTCGAGATGAATGCCTTTCGCGTCCGCCGTCGGGCGCACTACGTTTACCGCCGCCTCGAGCAGGGATTGGAGTTCGGTGGGGCGCAGATCGAGCGAGAGGTTGCCGGTAATAATTCTTGAGACGTCCAGAATGTCGTCGATGATTTGGGCCTGTGCTTTGGCGTTGCGCATGATCGTCTCGATCGCGCGCCGGGCCATGTCCGTCTCGATGGATCCGTCTTCCAGAATCTTGGCCCACCCGAGGATCGCCGTCAGCGGCGTGCGCAACTCGTGAGACACAGTGGCCAGAAATTCGTCCTTCAGCCGGTTGGATTCCTCGGCACTGGCGCGCGCAGTGCTTTCGCGTTCCAGCAGTCCCACATTTTCAATCGCCACGGCCGCGAGGTTGGCCGCCATGCGCATCGCCGTAACGTGTTCCTCTTTGTAAGCGTCCGGCTCGTAAGTTTGCACTTCAATCGTCCCAATAATCCTCCCCATCACCGCCATCGGCGCGGAAAGAGACGACTGCGGTCGCAGCCCATTGTCCGGGCCCACCAGCAAGGCGGGATGGCCGAGGGTCTCGCTCATGTAGTTGTTTGTGATAACTACCTGATTCGTGCGGATGGCCCGGCTGTTGGGACCGCTGGCAGTGACGGGCATGGGCGGAAACTCCGAAATGTCCAGTTCCTCGCCATCGGCCCATCCATAGCAAGCTGTGCGAACATTACGAATGGGATCGTAGAGCGAAACAAACAGGCCGTTGCAGGGAACTGACAACTCCGCAAACTCTTTCAGTCCCCAAAAAATTACGCCCAGGTCTCTGGCGGTGCCCAATGTCTGGGCCAGCTTCGCCACTTTTTCCAGCAGCCGTTCGTATTCCGACAAGGCCCGCTGATCCGCCTGGCGCAAAGCCTCTTCGGCCAGCCGGCGGGTGGTGATGTCGCGCGCAACGCCATGAATCCCGACCGGCTTCCCGTCACTCAGCGCCAAACGGCTGCTGATTTCGAGTGTAAACGTGCGCCCATCTTTCGCGACGACATCCACTTCATAGTTGGTCCGTTCCTCGCCCGCCAGCTTGCGCTCGGTCATCACATGCGCGCTCTCAACCGAGCTGGGAGTCAGAAACTCGGCCATGTTCATTCCGAGCAGCTCAGTTTGCGGATAGCCGGTGAGAGATTCGACAGCTTTGTTAACTGAAGTCACATTCCCGTCGAGATCGAGGGTGAAGACAATGTCGTTGGCGTTTTCGACGAGTTCGCGATAGCGCTCTTCACTTTCGCGTAATGCTGTCTCAGCTCGTTCGCGGTCGGCGAGCGTGGTTCTGATGGTGGCTTCAGATCGTTTCAGATCGCTGGCCGAGCGCTCGACCACGGTGCGCGCGCGGGTTTGAAAACGCGCCAGCACAAACAGGAGCAGACTGATTACGACGCCAATCGTCGTGGTGTATGGCAGGAAACGCCGATCCAGATAAACGTCAAGAATCAGAGTGGCAAGCAGGCAGGCGATGAGAACAGAATAAGCAGTGAGAACGCGGCGAGGCTGGTGCAACTTCGCTTTAGGTTTTTCAGATTCCAATCCCGACTCCGTTCAACTCTCCTGCAGCTTACACCAGTGCCAGAAAGTAGGCCGATGAACTGGCCATGCAACTCAGCGAACACGGCTAGTCCGGCGTCGCAGAAAATCTATCAAAACAAACTGCGAGAGATTGCCGGGGTTGGCGAAATACG
>JANMVC010000545.1:0-8977 GCA_031392315.1 Pyrinomonadaceae bacterium
GCCAGGTCATGCTCGCGGGGTTGCCGGTGCTGGTGGGGCTCCAGCTGTTGCTCCAGGCGCTGGTGGGGGACATCCACGCGGCCCCGGTGTGGCGCGAGCGCAACGCAACCGCGCTGGCAACCAACACGACAAGAATTGAAAGCAAAAGAGAGGGGGATGTGCTTCGTTTCATTTCAGGAGACTCCTTCGTCAATTGATTCGGCTGGCGGAAACCAACTGCGGCGATCGAGGTACATGGATCTTTGGTGGTTAACGAAAACAAGATGGGGCTCCCGCATGACCCACGCTTCGGTCACGCTGCGAGCAAATATTTCGCTTTATTAGAGTTGGACGCTAAGAACCAATTAGCGTCCCGGATTGACTGCCAAATTTCGGCGACATTATACGTGGTTCGCCAAATAAGAAAACCTAAAGATTCTTATTGTTAGGATAAGGATTCCTAATACCAGAATGCCGCTTCCCGCTAACCGCTTAGCTGATACTGGCCGCCGCCGGCGTCAGGTAGGCTGCCGAGACGCCGTCCAGGAAAGCCCAGAGCGCTTTGGCTGACTCTCTTGCGCTCGTGATTGCCCTGTTCTTCTCGCCTTCGGTCTCACACTTCTCAGCGAGAACGTCACGCTCGACCTGCTGATGCAGGATATCGATGCTCTCGTGTACACGGAAGAACGAAACCGCGCGCTCCTCATCGATTCCGTAAAAACTCTTCAAGCCTTCGCGTTTCGTTTTCGCTACTTCCGGAATCTGCGATTCATAACCCAGCAACGCCGCCAGCCCTTCCCGGTAATCAGTCGCCTGCGTCAGCGATTTCAAAGTCGCCACGGAAGCTTTGGTGGACGCGAGTAGTTCGGCGTTCTTCACATCCTCACGCGCGACACCGAGACTCTCGGCAAAGCGCAACCATAGCTCCGGGTGGTTTTCGGCCCCACGCTCTTCTTCGATCAGATTCTCCAAAAGCATTTGCCGCGTTTCGACATCTTCGCAACGCGAATGTACCGCGCTGACATACGTCGGGAAAGCGCGAACGTGCGCGTAATACTGTTTCGCGTATTCCGCCAGCACCGCCTGGCTCAGCTTGCCTGCGCTCCAGGCCTGATAGAAGGGATGCTTCAGCATGGAATACTCCATCACTGCGTCAAGCAATTCCGTTTCAAAGTTTGAGCTGGCCGAGTGGTCGTTCGCGTTCGCCATAACTATCCTCCGGTTGTAAAAGGCTGTGACTTTTTTGAGCGCGGCGATTATAGCCGCTGAACAATATTTCGACTACTAGAACTTCAACGAAGCGGTACTGCGGTTTTCGCGGGATCGCAAACCTGCGACTGACCCGGAACTTCGTAGCGCCGCGCCGGGTCGCACGGTCGTCATCTTGCCGTTGGCAAAAACTGCTTCGCCATTCACGATCACATGCTCGATACCCACCGGAAACTGGTGAGGCTGAATGAAGGTAGCCTGATCGCTAATTGTGTTTTCGTCGAAAATAACCAGGTCGGCGGCGAAGCCTTCGCGCACCAGCCCGCGATCGCGCAAGCCAAATGTCTGCGCCGGCAGCGAAGTCATCTTCCGGATCGCGTCTTCCAGTGAAATCAATTTCATTTCGCGGACGTAACGACTGAGCACGCGAGCGTTGTTGCCGTAGCCACGCGGGTGCGGAACACTTTCGTCATTCTGGCGCACCCCGCTGTCTGAAGCGATCATCGTGAAAGGCTCGCGCATAATCCTTTGCAAGTCGTCTTCGCCCATCACGTGGTAAATCATGCCGGCCCCACCGGCTTGGTACATCGACAGTATCTGTTCGATCTGGCTATCGACATCCTTCTTGCCGCGCACCTGTTTGGTAATGTCGGCAATTGATTTACCATTGAAAGATTTGTCGGCCTCGTGATTCGCCACCATTGCGAAGGAATAGTCTTTGAACCCGCTTCGCTTAAGCGTTTCTTTCATGTCCTTCGCGACGCGCTCGTGAGTGGCCTTGTCTCCCAGGCGCTTCTTCGCTTCATCAAACCCGCCCGCGAGCAGCCAAGAGGGCAGACGTGCTTCGAGCGACGTCGAACTGGCGGTGTACGCATATTGATCGACGGTAACGGTCAACCCCCGCGATCGAGCTGCGCGCACCAAACCCAGAGTCGCCGTGCTCTGCCCCCATAATTTCTTGCTGCTAATCTTAAAATGCGAAATCTCGACCGGCAGCCCCGCCTGTTCACCAATCTGGATGCTCTCGCGAACGGCATCCATCACATGCTCACCTTCGTTGCGCATGTGCGTGGCATAGACGCCGCCGTCGCGCGCGGCAACTTTGGCGAGGCCCACGATCTCGTCAGTCTTGGCGAAAGTGCCGGGAATATAAATCAGGCCGGTGGAAAGGCCGACGGCGCCGTCCGTCATCGCTTGTTCGACCAGCGCCTCCATCTGTTTCATTTCATCAGCAGTCGGCGGGCGATCATCCAGCTTCATCACTTTCCGCCGCACTGATCCATGCCCAATCAGCGTCGCAATATTCACCGCCGTCGGTTTGTCTTTCACGCGTCCGAGAAACTCCGCTACGTTGGTTGTTGATGTGCCGCAGTTTCCTGTGATCAAAGTGGTCACACCCATACGCACAAAGTTTTCAGCCGCCGGCAGATTGAAAAGCGACTCTACATGGGTGTGAACGTCGATGAAGCCAGGCGCCAATATGCGATTCCGGGCGTCGATCCTGTTTTTGGCATTGGCTGTTCCGAGCTTTCCAATCCGCGCAATGCGGCCGTCCCTGATGCCAACGTCGGCGCGAAACCATGGATTGCCGGTGCCATCAACGATGCGAGCGTTTGTGATGATCAGATCGAAGGATTCGCTTTGAGTGTCCGCGGCTGCTGGACGCAGCATGGTGATCGTTGATACGGCAGTGAACAACACCAGGCCGAAGGCGATGAGTT
Organism: Pyrinomonadaceae bacterium; assembly: GCA_031392315.1. Lineage (GTDB taxonomy): Bacteria > Acidobacteriota > Blastocatellia > Pyrinomonadales > Pyrinomonadaceae > PSRF01. The sequence continues at coordinate 2,910 of JANMVC010000545.1, forward strand.
TGAAGTTAAGCAAACGGCTCATTGTTTTATTTGGAGACTGGCTCGCGCCTAATTGTAAATCAACGCTCTCGCGCGCACGCTTCGAAACTCTTCAAGCTTCGCGGACCACGAGCGCACAATCTCTTCCGGCGCCTGCCCGCGCTTCAATCGGTCTAAGGTGTCCGCGTTAACCAGCAATCGCAGGTAACTATCCACTTTCCAGTCGTTCGCATACAGCTTACGCAACGCGACCGCGATTTCGATCCCGTTGGACACTGGCCGAAATCGCGACCGGTCAGTAACAATCAAATTGATTCCGCCGCAGGATTCGCCTTTGAAGACTGAACTGCTGGGCGTGAAGCGGACTGGAACGAAACGCACTCCGGGAATCTTGCGGTTGTTCAAATAAGCCGCTAACCGTTGGCCGTCGATCCATGGCGCGCCCACAACTTCAAACGGCGTGTCCGTGCCGCGACCGACGGAAACGTTGGTCGTCTCCAGCAATCCGACACCGGGGTAGAGCGTCGCCTCCGTAAGGCTGCGCATGTTTGGCGAAGGATTCACCCAGGTCAGATTGGTTTCGTCTAACCACATCGCGCGCTGCCAACCATCCATCTTGATCACGCGCAGGTCGCAGCCAATCTTGCGCTCCTGATTGAATAGTTGCGCCATCTCGCCGATGGTCATTCCGTGCCGCACAGGAATCGGGTGATACGCCGTGAACGATGGCTTGTCCGGATCGCCCACAGGGCCTTCGACGGCCACTCCGTTAATCGGGTTAGGCCGATCGAGGATAATGACCGGCTTACCAGCCTTCGCGGCTTCTTCCATGACGTTGCCGAGCGTCGAGATATATGTGTAAAAGCGCGTGCCGATGTCCTGGATATCAAACACGACAGCGTCGAGATCTTTTAATTGTTCTGGCTTCGGCCGGCGCGTCTCGCCATAAAGCGAATAGATGGGCAGGCCTGTCTGTTCGTCCTTTGAATCAGAAATCTTTTCGTCCGCCAAACCGCGAATTCCATGCTCGGGTGAAAACAGCGCCACGAGTTTCACCCCCGGCGCTTTGTGCAGCACATCGATGGTCGCGCGACCGCTGCGATCGCGACCGGTATGATTGGTAACTAATCCCACGCGCAGTCCCGACAGCTGTTTGAAACCATCGCGCGCGAGGATGTCAATGCCGGTGAGCACCTGAGCATCAAAAGATTGCGCTGAACTAAACTCTGCCTGATTTTTAACCAGCTCCGCATAGTAATTAGCCGTCGCTGCCCGCGCAGGCTCCACCACTGCGGTGTCGTTTATCGCGCCCGCCGCTATCGTTGCAATGCGCCCGCGCAGCGGGCCAACATCGCCCTTGCCGTCGGGATGCACACGGTTACTGAGAAAGATCACGAACATGCGGCTCGCCGGATCGATCCAGATAGACGTGCCGGTAAAGCCGGTGTGACCGAAGGAGCCAAGCGGAAAAAGCTCGCCACGATTAACCGAAAAACTGGTGTTAATGTCCCAGCCAAGTCCGCGCGTCCAACCGTTGTCGTTAACCAGACGCGGGCGAGTCATTTCCGCAACGGAAAGTGGACTCAAGATGCGGCGGCCACGATGCGCTCCGTTATTCAGGATCATTTGCGCGTAGAGAGCGAGATCGTTAGCGGTCGAAAAAAGTCCGGCATGACCGGCTTCGCGGTTCATTCGATAGGAGGTGGGATCGTGCACTTCACCGCGCAGCCATTTATCGGCGTCGGCTCCGGCGTTTTCCCCCGTATCACCAAGATAGTTCATCTGCCCGCGACGCTTTTCCGTCGGCGCAATGCGCGGTCGCAACCCAGGAACCGGACTGAATCCGGTGTCGCGCATTCCAAGTGGGAAAAAAATATTACGCCGGGCAAACTCGCCGAGTGAGACTCCGCTAACGCGGCGAACCACCTCGCCGAGCGCGATGAAACCGATGTCGCTGTAGACAAACCTGGCTCCGGGTGGGCTGCGCAGCGGCTCGCGAATTAGTCTGTTGATCCCTTCCTCGTAGCTGGTCCAGCGTTCTCGCAAATCGAAGTCGGGCGCGTAACCCGAACGATGCGTCAGCAGGAGTTCAATCGTGATCCGTTCCCTACCCTCGCCCTTGATCTCAGGAATGTAATTCGAGAGCGGATCGCTTAAACGCACTTTGCCACGCTCGACAAGAATCATGATGCTAGTGGCGGTCGCCACCACTTTCGTCAGACTGGCAACGTCGAAGATGGTGTCCGCAGTCATCGCCTCGCGGGCAGGCTCAACCGCGCGTGCGCCATATGCCTTGCGCCAGACTACATTGCCATTGCGTCCGATCAGGACCACAGCGCCCGGTAAACGCTTTTGCGTGATCTCTCGCTCAACTTCAGCGTCGATCAATCCAAGCTTTTCTAATGAGATTCCCGCAGGACGCGCGGTTTCGCCAGGGCGCTTAACTTGGAAGGCTGCACCAGGAAGTGCTAATCCAAGGAGAGTGATGATGGCAACGTATCTGCCAGAATGTAGAACTCTGAAAGGGATCGAGAAGAAAAGTTTCAAGGCGGAGATTTTAAGGACTGTATGAAGACGAACTTCGTCTTCAGCTTGATTTCCCGTTGCGCCCGGCCTTGACGATATCGATCAGGGCATCGAGGCGACGGTCGGTGTGCGTTTGCGATTCAGCCAGCTCAGTTTGCGCATGCGCTAATTTGGCAAAACGTTCTTCGTTCTTGATCTGCGCGTCGATCATGATGGTGATCTTGTCGTCCTGCTGGCGCATCTCGCGGCGTGCACGCAGTCCGGCGCGCACCATCAACTTCGCGATGCGCTCCAGGCGGTCAAGTCTTTCTTCTGCGTCCATCATCAACTCTCGTCAGCTCGATGTCTTAAGTAGGAAAGTTTGTTTCAGCTTCACTTTCCGTTGCGCCCGGCCTTGACGATATCGATCAGGGCATCGAGGCGACGGTCGGTATGTTTTTGAGATTCCGCTAGCTCGGCAAAACGTTCTTCGTTCTTGATCTGCGCGTCGATCATAATCGTGATCTTATCGTCTTGGGATCGCATCTCGCGACGCGCACGCAGTCCGGCACGCACTAACAACTTGGCTATGCGCTCGAGCCGATCAAGTCGTTCTTCAGTCTTTTTCATAAATCGCCATTAAGTGCGGCCTCAAGATAGAACAACACGTGCTTCCTTGTCACCCTCTGGATCACCGCAAAGAAAAGTCGAAACCAGCGCCCGCGCTATTGAGCGCGCTTGATCTGAATCCCCGTCCCGCGTGGATAAAGCCCCGGCAGTGAAATCGGCAGCTTCCCGCTGATGTCGATTTGCCCGGTCAACGCGCGCGCTGCCGCCGCTTGCAAACTCGGCATATCGCCATAGGTAACCATGTAAGCACGCAACTCGGGAAAACTCTGCAGCAGATACGGGTTTCCAAAACTGATGCCAATCACCGGACGTTTCGCGGCAATTAAAGTGGCCAGCGCTTTCGCTCCTGGCTCGGGCAACCCGACGCTGCGCGCCTGCCCCGAACGCACGCGTCCATACAAAGAAGCAAGCACGAGATCCGCTTCGCCCGCGCGTTCGAGTGCCGCCCGAACATCAGCGTCCGACGAACGATCATCCAGCACCACTGTATCCACTCTGCGCCCGAGTCGGGCCATCGCCCCGATGAAGGGATTGGCAACCACTAAGCGGTCGTCACCGTTTGTGATTGCCAGGTTGAAAATGCGCGCGCCTGGTTTCAAAGAACTCAGCGGAACCAGGTTGCCATCGTTTCGGACCAAAGTAATCGCATGCTCTGAAATCTCCCGCGCTAGTTGGCCCACGTCCGCATTTCCGACGATGCGGTCGACGTTGTCCACCTGCGTAATACGTTCTTTCTCCAGGCCCAAATCATATTTAGCAGCCAGAATTTTGCGCGCCGAGTCCTCAATTCGTTTCTCAGTCAACCGGCCGCTGCGCACCGCCTGGACCACTCCACGAAACGCTGCATCGTTGTCCGCCGGCTTCAGCAACATGTCGGCCCCAGCTTCGAGTGCGCGCACCGCTGCTTCGTCCTGGTTGAAGTAAATCGTCAGCCCGCTCATGCTGAGCGCGTCGGTGACAATGAGACCCTGGAAGTTGAGATCGTTTCGCAACATCCGGCCAATGACCGGCGACACGGTGGCTGGAATTGACGCAGACTCAGCAATGATTTCACCGCCCTCGTCCGTATCGATAGGCCGGCCCTTCTCGTTCTTCGGCAGCGGCCTGACCTTGGTGGGGTCAAGCTGCGGCAAACCAATATGGGCCACCATCACTGAGCCGACACCCGCAGCTATCGTGGCTCGAAACGGCGTCAACTCAACCGCATCAAGCCTCGCGCGAGAGACGTTGATTTCCGGCAGGCCACGATGCGAATCAATCGCCGTATCTCCGTGTCCGGGAAAGTGCTTCGCCGTCGCTATCACACCCGCGCCCTGCGCGCCTTCTGTAAACGCAGCGCCAAAGCGCGCCACCTCCGCCGGATCTTCTCCATAAGAACGCACGTTAATTACTGGGTTCGCCGCATTGTTATTCACATCCACCACGGGCGCGTAAATTTGTTGCACGCCCAGAGCGCGTGCTTCGCGCGCGGTGATTGCGCCCTGGCGACGCGCGTAGTCAGGATTGCCGGTCGCGCCGACGGCCATGTTCCAGGGAAAGTTTACAGTGTCGTCGAAACGCATTCCCGCTCCGGCTTCGAGGTCCGCCGAAATCAGCAACGGATACTTCGCGAGCTGTTGCATGCGATTCATCAGCACCAGGGATTCATAAACCGGTCCACGAAACAAAATGATCCCACCGATGTGATTGTCTACCACCTGATGACGCAGCGATTTGAACGCTTCGCTGTCCTGGTTTAGATAGGTTGCGTTTACGCCAACCGAGACAAGCTGGCCAACCTTTTCCTCCAGCGTCATCTTTTTTAACTGCTTGTCAGCCCACTTGAGCGCATCCTTGCTGGGCTTCGCGGAATAGGGCTTAAGATTGTTCGCGGTCGTCGACGCCGCGACGGGTGACTCAGTCTCAAGATCTCGCGGGAGGAAACTTAAGTCTCTGTGCGTGCTCTGTGTTCTTTGTGTCTCCATGGTGAATCTGCCCATCGGCACGCTCACCACAGAGACACAGAGAACAAAGAGGAGGCACAGAGAAAGACGGGTCGAAGCGCGAAAGGTGAAAAGTTTTTGGTTCATTAGTTTTGTTGGTGGCGCAATGGTGCCTTAACTCAAGCGGTCGGCGAAAGTTCGTCGCGGCGATCGCTCGGGGCCGGCGCAAATGCAAAGCCCGCCAGCCAAGCGACTACGAAAGTAACGATGCTGCCGATCAGCACATACCAGGTCCAGCCAATTGGCGTAAAGAAACGGACGTAAAGCATCACCACAATGCTGGTGACCATTCCGATCAGCGCCGGCGGCTCGCTCACGCGTCGTAGAAAAGTTCCCACTAGAAAGACACCGAGCACCGGCCCGTTAATCAACGACGCCACTGACAACGCCTGATCGAGCGCCGAGCGATTCTTGCGCATGACAAACAAAGCCACGCCGATCTGCACGACGCCCCAAAGCAGCGTTAACCAATGCGACACGCGCAGATAATGTTTGTCATCTCGTTTGGGCCGGAAAGGCTTGTACAGATCGTTGACCGCCGTTGCCGCGATCGAGTTAAGCGACGACGATAGCGCCGCCGCAAAGATTGCCGCGACCACCAGTCCCGATAATCCCGATGGCATAAACTTCGTGATGAAGTCAGGGAAGACACGATCGCCGCCAACCACCTTGAATACGCCGTTCACCGGAAGCGTTGAGGCACCCGCAGTAAGCGTTGCGTAGGCGGGATCAGTGTGCGGGCCGTAAAAAGCAAACAGCAACACGCCGATAAAGAGGAAGCCTATAAACTGTCCCAACACCACCCCGCCGCTCGAAAGCAGCGCCGCGGCCGCGTGTCTTGGTTTGTCCGTGCAAAGGTATCGCTGCACCAGATATTGATCCGTGCCGTGCGTGCTCATCGTCAGGAAGCAGCCACCGAGGAGCCCAGCCCAGAGCGTGTAGGTCTTCGTCAGGTCAATCGGCAAAGTGAAG
>JANMVC010000561.1:0-14232 GCA_031392315.1 Pyrinomonadaceae bacterium
AAACGTTTCGCGTCCCCGAGCCTTTTATTCCCAAGGTGGGAGCGCGCATCATGTCGCTTTCCGATCCGACGAAGAAGATGTCGAAGTCTGACGATGATGTAAACGGCAGCGTGATGCTGCTCGATGATGCTGATACTATTCAGCGCAAGTTTAAGCGCGCGGTGACTGACTCGGGAACTGAAATCCGGTTTGATAAGTCGCGTCCGGCGATTACGAATCTGTTGACCATCCTTCAGTTGCTGACCGGCAAGTCTCCGGAAGAGATCGAGGCAAACTTTGCTGACAAAGGCTACGCGCAATTGAAGCAGCAGTTGGCCGACGCCACGATTGAGTTTCTTCGTCCCTTGCAGGAGCGCGTGCTGGGCATCGACGACGGCGAGCTGGCGGTGATGCTGGAAAACGGGCGCGAGAAGGCCCGGCAGATTGCCCGCCCGACTCTGGAAGCGGTAATGCAACGAATGGGTGTTTCAGGCGCCCGGGCTTTTTAGCTGGCCAGCGAGAGACTATGGACGAAAGCAGCAAAACAAAAGTTGAGCCTGAAGCAGATGCTAGTGCCGATAGCTCAACCAGCCTCACGGAAAATCCAACTGGGCCGGTGAGCGTCACCGGGTCGTCGCCCGAGATTGTCTCCGACGATAACACCGACGATCTAAAAATCGTCATGGGCGACTTTGATGGCCCATTGGATTTATTGCTCCATTTGATTCGGCAGGAGCAGGTCAATATCTACGACATTCCGGTGGCTCGCATTGCCGATGAGTACCTGCGCTATCTTCAGGCCATGCAGGAATTGGATATCGCCGTTGCCGGCGATTTTTTGGTGATGGCCGCCACCCTAATCGAGCTGAAGACCAAAATGCTTCTGCCGCGCGATCCGTTCGCGCCGGCCGAGGAGTTGGACGATCCGCGGAGGGACCTGGTCGATCAGTTGCTCGAATATCAGAAGTATAAAGCGGCGGCACAGATGCTCTGGTCGCGCGCCACGGTTGAGCGGGCGGTATTCAAGCGCGCGGAGATCGAAACTGATAAGAACAATCCTGAGGTTAAGGTCGGATTGTTTGATCTGCTTAAGGTGTTTCAGGAAATTCTCGCGCGCCACAAAGAAGAAGTGATGATGGAGATTGGGCGCGAAGAGATTTCGATGAGCGAGATGCTCGAACGCCTGAGGAATATGGTCATGTCCGCCGGCGAACTTAACCTCCGCGTCTTTTTTGAACGAGCGCGATCGCGGCGTGAGTTAGTGGTCGCGTTTCTTTCGGTGCTCGAGCTCGTGCGCACGACCGAGATCAAGTTGTTTCAGAAACAGACGTTTGGCGACATCGTCGCGCGAGTTGCAAGTTGATGCGATTCAGAATTGACTCAGGTAGTTTAGAGTACAAGCTTTAGCTTGCGTGTTGTCAGAACAGCAACCTGAAGGCTGTACTCTGAACTGCCTGACACCCATGGAGAAACAGGATGACTGAAGAGATGGGGAACGCCAGGGCGGAGGAAGCGCTAGACGAAGCCGCGCTGAACGAGGAAGCGAGCCGCGAGCTGGCGGAACTCGTGGCCGCGGAAACAGACGCGGCGGAGGCAGAGGAGCCGGGCGACGATGCGGTTGTTTACGCGGTGCAGAGCGCGGCTGAAAGAATTGCCGTCGTCGAGGCCCTAATCTTTGTTTCCGAGGAGCCGTTGAGCGCAAAGACCATAGCCTCAGTTTTGCGAGAGGACCGCCAGGCCATTGACGAAGCGCTTGCGGAATTAGCGAAGGAGTTCAACGGTAGAAACGGTGGACTGCAACTTCGCGAGGTTGCTGGCGGCTGGCAGTTTGCGACGCGGGCTGAATATCACGAACACGTGCGGGCGTTTCTAAAGTCGCGACCCAGCGCCAAGCTCTCCATTGCGTCACTGGAAACGCTGGCGGTGATTGCCTACAAACAGCCGGTGACTGTGCCCGAGATTTTGGAGATACGCGGCGTGCAATCGCCTTCGTCAATCAAGACGCTGTTGGACAAAAAACTGATTGTGGCGAAAGGTCGGAAGGAAACAGTGGGCCGGCCGATGATGTATGGAACGTCGAAGGAATTCCTGCTGCAATTCGGTTTGAAAGATTTGACGGAGCTGCCGAGCGTTGAGGACTTTCAGGATCTCGGCAGCGGAAGTGAGTAATCGAAGAAGACGGTCCACGAAACAACACGAAGTAGCACGAAAAGAAAATTGTTTCGTGTGGATTCGTGGTATTTCGTGGATCGTTCTTGTCGGGACGGAACAGGATAGAGTGGATTCAAGAGTGAGAGCTTAGCAACATGCAAGAACGACTACAAAAATTAATTGCGGCAGCAGGGATTGCGTCGCGGCGTCACGCCGAAGAGTTGATAACGGCAGGTTTGGTTACCGTGAATGGGAAGGTAGTTACCGAACTCGGCAGCAAGGCCGATCCCGCCAGCGACCATATCAAGGTTAAGGGCAAGCTGATCAATCCTTCGCTGCAACGTCGGGAGAGAGTCCACGTGTTGCTAAACAAGCCGAAGGGTTATCTCTCGAGCGTTTCTGATCCTGATAAGCGGCCGATGGTTACCGAGTTGTTACCCCCTTCGTTGGGCAGGATCTATCCTGTAGGACGTCTCGATTTCAACACCGAGGGCTTGCTGCTCTTAACCAACGATGGTGATTTCACAAACTTCATCACTTCCGCGCGCAACCGGATCGACAAGGTGTATGAAGCCAAAGTGAAAGGCGTTCCACCCGAGCCGGCAATCCAACGGCTGCGGCGCGGCGTTACGCTTGATGACGGCACGAAAACGGCGCCGGCAAAAATCAGGAAGATTGGTGAAACTGAAACCAACACCTGGTTTGAGATTCTTCTGCATGAAGGTAAGAACCAGCAGATCCGCCGCATGTTTGATCTGATCGGCCATTCGGTAATCAAGTTGCGCCGCTCACGCATTGGAAATCTGCGCGACGATGAACTTAAACCCGGCCGATGGCGTCACCTTACCGAAGACGAAGTGAAACTTCTGACTCGGAGCCAACCACGAACCAACTCTAAGCCGCCTAACACCAAACCGACCAGGAAAGCCGTGGCCCCCGGTCGAGGTTCATCGCGCCATTGAGGTAGAATAACCCTCCGCATTTTGTCGAGTTTGTTAATTGTCAGAACCGCCTGCGGTAGCGGGCGGGCCTGTGTTTCAGTCCCGAAGGGCCCGCCCGCAACCGCAGGCGGTTCTGACAGGATCCCTGAGTTTGCAACAAGAGATGACGCATGGAATTTGAATGAACTGACGAACAGAAACAGATCAAGATGAGTGTGCGCGAGTTTGCCGAGGCAGAGATCGCGCCACACGTGATGGAGTGGGACGAAGCGCAACACTTTCCGATTGAACTCCAACCAAAACTTGCTGACCTCGGATTGACCGGTGTCATCTTCCCGGAAGAATACGGCGGCGCGGGGATGGGCTATGTGGAATACGCCACCATCATCGAAGAGCTTTCGCGCGTTGACGGTTCCGTCGGCATCTCAGTGGCGGCCCACAATTCGCTTTGCAGCAATCATATTTTCATGTTTGGCACCGAGGCGCAGAAGCAGAAGTATCTGGTTCCGCTGGCAAGCGGAAAACATTTGGGAGCGTGGGGATTAACCGAACCCAGCGCCGGCTCCGACGCTTCGGGCACGCGTTCGACGGCGGTCAGACAGGATGGCGGCTGGTTGGTTAACGGTTCAAAGAATTTCATTACTCATGCAATCCATGCCGACACCTGTGTCGCAGTCGCGGTTACAGATCGTTCCAAGCGAAGCAAAGGCATCTCGGCCTTCATTTTTGAAAAGGGGATGAAAGGCTTTTCGCCCTCGAAGAAGGAAAACAAGCTGGGCCTGCGCGCGTCGGAAACGGCCAGCGTCGTATTCGAGGATTGCCTGGTGCCGGATGACAATCGACTGGGTGAAGAAGGACAGGGCTTTGTGAACGCGATGGAGATTCTCGACGGCGGCCGAATTTCAATTGCCGCACTTGCTGTTGGGATTGCTCAGGGAGCTTACGAATCAGCGGTGCGCTACTCGAAAGAGCGCCAGCAGTTTGGTAAACCGATATCCGAGTTCCAGGCCATTCAATTCAAGTTGGCAAACATGGCCACGCAGATTGATGCAGCGCGCTTGCTGATGTATCGAGCGGCTTGGATGAAAGACACCGGGCGCAAGGTTACGAAAGAATCTTCAATGGCCAAGCTGTTTGCGTCCGAAGTCAGCGTCAACATTTGCGAGGAAGCGATTCAGGTTCACGGCGGTTACGGCTACACGAAAGACTATCCGGCGGAGAAATACTGGCGCGATTCGAAGCTCTGCACGATAGGCGAGGGGACGTCTGAAATTCAACGGATGATCATCGCGCGCGAGATTTTGCAGCGGGCTGTTTGACTTAGTACCAGGCAGGCCTGATATGGAAAAGCATTTTGACGAGCCTGCACCACAGGCGGAAGCATAGAGCCCAGGGTGCAGCGAAGCGGAACCCTGGGTCGGATAGTTAGATCAATCCCAGCCCGTGGAAACGGGCGACAGAAGTTGCGAACAACAAACGTCGCTGTCGCCCGCTTTCGCGGGCTAAGGAACAATTTGCGATGTTGCACCCAGGGTTCCGCTGCGCTCCACCCTGGGCTTTATGCTTCCGCCTGCTCCGCAGGCTCGTTTCTAGTTTCGACTGACAGACTTTCATGCTTTCCAAAAACGCTAATAGCAGATCGCTAGTCGATCGTGTCTCCGCTGGAGACATCCGCGCGGTGGCGCGGGCGATCTCGAAAGTTGAGGATCTTTCCAAAGACGCGGCGGAGTTGATGAAGCAGATCTTTCCGCTGACCGGGCGCGGACTCGTAGTTGGTATAACGGGAGCTCCGGGCGCCGGCAAGTCATCGTTGGTGGATAAGCTCGCGCTGCATTACCGCAAACAAGCCGAACGAGTGGGTATCGTGGCGGTGGATCCATCGAGCCCGTTTTCCGGCGGCGCTATCCTGGGCGACCGCATTCGCATGCAACAGCTCGGGCTCGACCGTGATGTTTTCATTCGGTCGATGGCCACGCGCGGCAATCTTGGGGGACTGGCACGTTCGACGGTGGATGCCGTTTCAATTCTTGATGCGGCTGGCTATCACAAAATCATTATTGAGACTGTGGGCGTCGGGCAGGACGAAGTTGAAATTGTGAAGGCCGCGGACATCTCCGTGGTTGTCCTGGTTCCGGGGATGGGCGACGATATTCAGGCGATTAAGGCCGGGATCATGGAGATTGGCGACGTCTTTGTAATTAACAAAGCTGATCGAGAGGGCGTGAATTCCACTGAAAAAGAGCTGGAGGCACTGTTGTCCCTGGCCATGCGCGACGACTCCTGGCATCCGCCAATCGTGAAGACAGTGGCCACCGAGAATAAAGGAATTGAGGAACTTGCCGCAGCGATAGAGAGTTACCGGACATTTGTTGGGCAGGCAAAATTTGGAAACGCGCGCCGACGGGCCGTGGCGCGTTGGCGGATAGTCGAGTTGCTGCGCGAGCGGCTGGTAGCGCAAACTTTGGAGTCGGACACCGCATCAGAAACGCTTGACCGTCTGGCCGGAGAAGTTGCGAGTCGGCAAAGAGATCCTTATTCTGCTGTGGACGAAATATTGGGGCTAAAGTCTGGAGGCTAGAGTCTGGAGTCTCCAGTCAAGACACGAACGCCTTAGTGTTAGACGAAGCATGCCAAGCGGAAGCAGACTGAGGCCTGTCGACTCTGGACTGGTTATGAAGGTAGATCACATAGGAATTGCCACGCACCAACTCGACGAAGCGCTTGCGCTTTGGCAGGATGCTTTGGGGTTGGCGGTTGATTCGACCGAAGAAGTGGCCGAGCAAGGTGTGCGAGTGGCGATGTTAGCCATCGGTGAAACCCATATTGAGCTACTCGAACCCTTGAGCGCCGGCTCGCCGGTAGGCAAGTTCCTGGAGAAACGCGGCCCCGGTATTCATCACATTGCCGTTAGAGTTTCAGACATTCGCGCGACGCTGGCCCAACTCAAAGAGAAGGGAACACGGTTAATCGATGAAACGCCGCGCGTTGGCGCGCGTGGCTGCCTGGTCGCTTTCGTTCATCCGTCGTCGGCGAATGGCGTGCTGCTTGAGCTGGTGCAGCACGAATAGATTCATTTTTGAAAGGAAAGACTGTTTTGACTTCAACTAATAAAGCATTAATCGCTGCCGGACTCGCCGTGGTGTGTGCCGTGGCGCTCATAGTCTGGCAGGTAAAGTTTAGAAAATCCGATTCGCTGAGTAATTTGTCTGCCGAAGACATGGCCCTGATCGCCGAAGATCAGCCGCCGCAGTTTCGCAGCCGTCTGGCAACCGACGCTGAAGTGCGCAAGAGTTTTGCCGAGGACCTGCGCAAGCTGTTGGCAGTTGCCGAAGAGGCTCGGGCGAAAGGCATCGGCAACAAGCCCGAGGTGAAACGTCAGCTCGATTTGGTTCGCTCCGTCGTTGTTGCGGAAAACTTTTTCAAGGCTCAGGGCACGACCGGCGCGAATGGCCCAAACATTCCCGAACAGGAAGTAGACGAGTTTTTTAAGCAGCCCGCCAACCAGGCAAAGTTTGACCAGTTTATCAACGACGCCAAGGCTAAGAATCCGCAGCTTGCCGGGGGACCAATTCCGGACGAGCAACTGAAGCAGGTTAGGCGTCAATTGGGGCAGGTCTTAATTGGTGAGCAGAAGGCGATTGCCGCCGGAGCCCACAAGCAGCGCCGGGTAGATCTCCAGGTCAAGCTCGAGCAGGCCCGCATCCTTGCCCAGACCTATGCCCAGGAGCACCTCGCTGAAAAGATGAAGGCCACGGACAAGGAAGTTGACGACTACCTCGCGGCGCATCCGGAGTTGGACACCAGCAAGCAGAACCGCCCGAAAGCCGAAGAGGTGTTGAAGCGAGCGAAGGCCGGTGAAGACTTCACGAAGTTGGCGAAAGAGTTTTCCACGGAACCCGGCGCCAAGGAAAAGGGTGGAGACCTTGGATGGTTTGGCCACGGACAGATGGTGCCGGAATTTGAGAAAGCCGCGTTTGCCATGAAGCCAGGCGAGATTAGCGAAATCGTGGAAACGAAATTCGGCTATCACATAATTAAGCTTGAGGATCGGAAGACGGAAACGAAAGACGGCAAGCAGGAAGAGCAGGTGAAGGCCCGGCACATTCTGATCGGCGCATCCGGCGGTGACGCAGATAATCCGTTTGCCCCACCCAAGAGTGGAAAAGACAAAGCACGGGCCGCGGTCGAGATGGAGAAACAGAAGAAGGTGCTTGACGACATCGTGAGCCGTTCTCACGTTACTGTCGCCGAAAACTTCCAGGTGAAGATGCCGGAGCCGCAGCCGCAGCAAGGTCTTCCGCCTGGGTTTCCCGGAGCCGAGGGGGGCCAACCCGGCCAACCTGTAGAACCGGTGGAGAATCCACATCAGCCGGCGCCGGATCCGAAGAGGAATGCGCCAAAGCAACAGCAGCGTTAACCTTCGCGGCCGGAGTTTCGTAGTTTTTGCGCGGAGGTTTTCAAGAAACACGATCCACGAATCGCACGAACTAGACGAAATCCTTTTGGAGTCGTTTCGTGAGCTTTCGTGGTTCGCTTTTTTGGGCGCGTGGCGAGCATTGAGAAATTGAGATGCAGTTTGGTGATTACCGCGTAGAGCTGGTCCCTGACACTGAGTTTCGGCTCGACGGGGGTGCGATGTTTGGCGTGGTGCCGCGAAACCTTTGGTCGCGAGTTTGTCCTCCAGACGCAGAGAACCGGATTCGAATGAACATGAATTGTGTGTTCATAGATACCGGCTCTGAACGCATCCTGATCGAAACCGGCATCGGTGAGAAATGGCCCGCCAAACATACTGCGATGTATGGGATCACGCGCACGCGCCCGTTGGCAGAGTCTCTGCGGGAGACTGCCGGAGTGGGACCGGAAGACATCAGTATTGTGGTCAACACTCATCTGCACTTTGATCACGCAGGCGGCAACACAATCCTTGTCGAGGGAGGCGCGGCTGTTCCGGCGTTTCCAAACGCACGTTACTTCGTCTCGAAAGCCGAGTGGGAACACGCCGAAGCGCCAAGCGAACGGGACCGCGCGAGTTACTTGCCGGAGAACTGGCAACCTTTGAGCGCGAGCGGCCAACTGGAATTGAAGGAAGCGGACTACGAAGTGGCGCCGGGGCTGCAAATGGAGACGTTTGCCGGGCACAATCGTTCGATGCAGTGCTGGCGACTTGATCGAAACGGGCAGACGCTATTTGGCTTTGCCGATCTAGTTCCCATGCGGGCGCATGTACCGTTTGCCTGGATCATGGGTTACGATCTCTTTCCGGTTGAGACGCTGGAAGTGAAGAAGCGGCTTTTGCCACAGGCTGCGCGAGAGGGTTGGGCCTGCTTGTTTTATCACGATCCGGATGAGCCGCTGTGCAAAGTGATTGAAGAAAACGGAAAACTTCGCGCTGTGCGCTACCCGAACTGAGCTATCCGCAGATTACACAGATTACGCAGAGTGGAAGCTATGACTGTAAGAAGAGAGGCGCATAGTTAACGGTTTTTGAAATCCGTAATCTGCGAAATCTGTGGATAGGCTTTCTAAGAAAGAATTCAAATGCAGCGAGCAAAAATTGGAATCATTGGCGGCAGCGGGCTTTACCAAATGCCTGAGCTTCAGGACGTTCTCGAGATTTCAGTCGACACGCCTTTTGGTTCTCCGTCCGACGCATTTATTGTCGGCACACTGGAGGGCCAGCGCGTCGCGTTTCTGCCGCGCCATGCGCGTGGCCATCGCCTTACGCCGACTGAAGTTCCGTTTCGCGCAAATATTTATGCGATGAAGCTGCTGGGCGTCGAGCGAATTCTGTCGGCCTCAGCGGTGGGTTCGTTACAGGAGCAGTATGCGCCGCTCGACATGGTGATTCCCGATCAGTTTTTTGACCGCACGCGGGCCCGAGCGCGAGAGTCAACTTTCTTTGGCGAAGGAATCGTCGCCCATGTGGCCTTCGCTCACCCGGTGTGCGGCGAAGTGGGGGACGTGCTCGAAGAGTCGTGCAAGGTCGCAGACGTTAAGGCGCATCGCGGCGGGACGTATATCTGCATGGAGGGGCCGGCGTTTTCCACGAAGGCCGAGTCGGAAGTTTATCGGTCCTGGGGCATGGACATCATTGGGATGACAAACCTCACGGAAGCGAAACTCGCCCGTGAAGCGGAGATTTGTTATGCGACGCTGGCGCTGGTCACAGATTACGATTGCTGGCACCCCGGCCACGACGCCGTCACTGCGGAAAGCGTGATTGAATATCTGAACAAGAATGTTCGCAACGCACAGTTGATTATTAAAGACGCAGTGAGGAGGCTCGGCAGCCAGGAACGCACCTGCAAATGTGGCTCGGCGCTGCAACATGCAATCTTTACTGCGCCTGACTCGTGGCCGGCAGCGACGCGAACTAAGCTTGACGCTATAATTAAAAAGTATGCTGGTTCCTGATTTTCCAGCATCCAAGCTTTGCTTTCGATGCCCATGAGAGGCAACTGCTTCGTCACGTATTTTGAAAGGTGATTTATGAGGAAAGTTGTTTTGATAGTTTTGGCTCTTTCAGTTGGATTGCTTGTTTCCGCGCCCTCTGCTTACGGCCAGGGCGCTGCGAAAACCGGTCCCACCAGTGCGGTTCTGCGCGACGCTGATTTGGAGAAAGACTCTCTACACAATCTCCAGGTTGCGCGAAACTATTTTAAGCTCAGGAAAGCCTACGTTGCCGCGCTCAAGCGCTGCGAAGAAATCATCGCCGGCAATCCTACCTTCGCGCAGATGGATGAAGTGCTGTGGATTGCGGGCAAGAGCGCCAGCTCCCTGGCGGCCGGGCGCGGAAAGCAGAAGGCGGAGTTGTATGTCGTTTCCGATGGCTCCAGCAAAAAAGGTCTGACTCCGGAGGAGTTTCGTAACGGCGCTCGCAGCTACTTGGCGCAGTTGGTCAACGAGTATCCGCAGAGCAAGTTTCGCCAGGAAGCAGAAGCGGAACTACAAACGGTGGGTGGCCCCATCAAGCCGGAAGGCGTTAAGCCGTAGGCAGAATCCCGACCGTCAGGGAGGGCTCGGGCTTCAATGGGAACTGAGAAATGAAAAATGATGAATGGAAAATCAGGCAGCATTTTCCAAATGTCATTTCAGATTTCTCATTTGTCATTTCGGCAAGCAAGCTACAAGTTCTAAAATCTGAATCCGAATCTAGATCAACGAACATATGTCCCTACTCGTAGTTGGTTCTGTTGCGTTCGACGCAGTCGAAACGCCATTTGGCAAAATTGAAAAAATGCTCGGTGGCTCGGGCTCCCACTTTTCCATCTCCGCCAGTTTTTTCACTGACGTCCAGATCGTCGGCGTCGTGGGTGGAGACTTCGGCACGGATGATAAGAAGATACTGGAGTCGCACAACGTCGACCTCTCCGACCTCGAGACCGTTGCGGATGGCAAGACGTTTCGCTGGTATGGCCGTTACGACTATGACCTCAACGTCGCGCACACCCTCAACACGGAGCTAAACGTATTCGCTGACTTCAAACCCAAGCTCTCGGAAAAATCCAAGGGCGCGCGATTGGTCTTCCTTGGCAACATTCAACCTGATCTCCAACGCGAAGTGCGCGAGCAGGTTCCCGGCGCTGAACTAGTGGCTCTGGACACAATGAATCTTTGGATCGACATCGCGCGCGAGTCTCTGCTGAAAACCATCAAGGGTGTTGACGTGGTGATCATCAACGATGCCGAAGCGCGCCAGTTAACCGAGATTCCGAATCTGATCAAGGCTGCGCGCACCATCCTTTCCTGGGGGCCCAAGGCGTTGATCGTCAAGCGCGGGGAATACGGCGCGGCGCTCTTCACCAAAGATAGCTACTTCGCGATCCCGGCGTATCCATTGGAGTCGGTTTTTGACCCGACCGGCGCCGGCGACACCTTCGCCGGCGGCTTCATGGGTTACCTGGCGAGCCAGCCTAACCTTGACGACGCGGCCATGCGCCGCGCGATGATTTTCGGTTCGGTCATGGCTTCGTTCAATGTTGAGGAGTTTGGCACGGCGCGCGTCGACCGATTGACGCATACCGAGATTAACGAGCGCTTTCGCACGTTCAAGCAGATGACGCATTTCGAAGAGATACCGTTTGAAAGAGTGAATGGTAAAAAGTGAAGAGTGAAGAGTTGGAACCCAACTCATCGCATTCCACTATTCACTTTTCGCTTGTTACTTTTCACTCTCCAGGGAGGTCTTTATGTTCTGTCCAGTTTGCGAATCCGAGTATCAGGATGGCATCACAAGTTGTCCCGATGACAATTCCCAGTTGGTTGCTCGTTTGACCGTTGAGAATACAGGTCGCGACTCAAGCGAAGCGAAATTCGTTCCGCTGCACCACCTTGGCTCGCCGGCGGAGGCGGAAATGGTGAATGACATCCTGGTGCAAAATGGAATTCGCGCGGCAGTTCAATCAGGCAGCTCTGACGCTTTTTCGCCTTTGCTTTCCAGTACCTCGCCCGGCGCAACGATCCTTGTGGACGAGCGAGATTTTGATCGCGCCAGCGATCTCTACGCCGCGTTCTTTGGCGAAGATATGAGCCCGCTTACTGGCGGGTCCTCCGAAACAGACGACGAAGCGTAGCGAAAGGCAGAAGCCCGACTGTAAGAGAGGGCTCCGGCGAGAGCAAAGAGAGCCCTTGCTTACGCGCGGGCTTCTGCTTGTTTTTGTGAAGTGTACGAGGTGAGTGTGAGTTGACAGAGGCGATCGCAGTTTTCATCACAGCCGCAAATAAAGATGAGGCCGCGCGTCTTGCGGAAATGCTGGTCGAAGCTCGTCGCGCAGCCTGCGTACAGATTCTGCCGGGCATGGAATCAGTCTACCGTTGGCAGGGCAAAATTGAGCGACAGCCGGAAGTGCTGCTGATCGCAAAAACGCTGCGCTCAAAATTCGCTGAGTTGGAGAGGGAAGTGCGTGCAGTTCACAGCTATGAGACGCCGGAGATCGTGGCGGTTCCCATTGTTAATGGATCTGCACCCTATCTGGAGTGGCTAATGGCGAGCGTCAAGTCCGATTCAGAGTAGGGACAGGTTAAGATTCTTGACGATTAGGAATCACCGATTTCGGTCATCAAGTGATTTTCCAGTCGCAGACTGCTTTGGCTCTCAACGATTATTCGGACCACTTCGGCAGGAGAATCAGTCAGGTGTAAACGCTTCAAATCCTCTTCGGTGACTTTCCCGTCTCTGAGCGCGTAATCGCGAATCCAGTTTAGCAGTCCATTCCAATAGTCAGACCCGAATAGCACCACCGGAAAGTTTCGAATCTTCTGCGTTTGAATCAACGTCAAAGCTTCGAAGAGTTCGTCGAGCGTGCCGAAGCCGCCGGGAAAAATAATAAATCCCAGGCTGTACTTCACGAACATCATCTTACGCACGAAGAAATACTTAAACTTGAGAGCCTTGGTGAGATACGGATTGGAACCTTGTTCGAAGGGCAATTCGATGTTGCACCCGATGGAGCGTCCGCCCGCTTCAAACGCGCCGCGGTTCGCCGCCTCCATGATGCCTGGGCCCCCGCCGGTAATGATGGCAAACCCCGCGCGGGCCAACAGCGCGGACGTTTCCTGCGCGGCGGCGTAGTCCGGATCGTCTTTGCTGGTGCGTGCGGAGCCAAAAATAGAAATTCCTCTGCTCAGGGTCGCGAGTTCATCGAAGCCGGTGACAAATTCACCCATGATGCGGAACACTCGCCACGTGTCGGTGTGGGTAAACTCATCCGGGCCCGGACTCTCGAGCAGCTGCTCGTCCTGGGTAGTCCCGGCAGCGTGTTCATCGGGCTCTTTTGGATCGGCCATAGCGACTCCTCGATAATCAATTCTCTCTGCCGCGTGACTCCGCGTTCATCCGCGGCCAATGCGTTGGGACAAATTCAAATGTCCGACAAACTTCAGTTTGTCGTTAATATTCGCCAAGCACTCGACGCGAAGTTGATGAACGCGAAACGACAAACTGAAGTTTGTCGGACATCTTCATATCCCCATGATGTTGTAGCCGCAATCGACGTAAATAACTTCGCCTGTAATCGCCGAAGCCATTGGGCTACAAAGGAAGAGGGCCGTGTTGCCAACTTCGCGCGGCTCCACGTTGCGACGCAGCGGCGCTTTCTCGGCGGCGTGCTTAAGCATTGAACTGAAATCGCCGACGCCGCGCGCGGAGAGCGTCTGAATCGGACCGGCACTAATCGCGTTGACTCGAATGTTGCGTGGGCCGAGATCGTTCGCGAGATAACGCGTGCTGGCCTCCAGCGCGGCCTTCGCGACGCCCATGACGTTGTAACCGGCCACGACCTTCTCTGCGCCGTAGTAAGTCATGCAGACGATGCTGCCGCCCTCTGTCATCAGCGGCGTCGCCGCGCGGGCGAGTTGCGAAAGCGAGTAAGCGCTGATCTCAAGTGCGGTCGCGAAGGCTTCGCGGGTAGTGTCTAGAAACTCGCCCGAGAGCGCTTCGCGTGGCGCGTAGGCGATGCTGTGAATCAGAAAATCCAGACGGCCAAACTCCGCCCCAACTCGCCTGAAAGTTTCGTCAACTTCTTCCTGCTTCGTCACGTCGCAAGGCAACAGCAACGAGCCCGGCATCGCTTCGCTGGTTAGGCCTTCGACGTTTTCTTTTAGCCGATCACCCTGGTAGGTGAAGGCCAGGCGCGCGCCGGCTTCGTGCAGCGCCTGCGCAGTGGCCCAGGCGATTGAGCGTTTGTTGGCAACACCGAAGATGATTCCGAATTTGTCTTTAAGCATAGGATTCGAAGTATCGATAAAGTCAGTTTAAAGAGCAAGTGAGCTGGGCGCGCAGACATCTTGCCTGCAGAGCGTGCGCAGCACGCTGAGTGCGCGCCTGTCGGCGCTCATTGCAGGCAGGATGCCTGCGCTCCCAGCGTCAGCTAACGTTTGAAGTGCCTTATTCCGGTGAATACCATCGCGAGATTGTGCTCGTCGCAGGCGGCGATTACTTCGGCGTCGCGCATGGAGCCGGCGGTTGACTCACAGCGGCGGGACGGTGCCGCCCCTTCATCGATGCCGTCGCAAAATCAGGCTCAGCCGACGCCCACGCGCTCGACCGCTCTTTGAGGGATGGTTCTAGAAGTCAACCCGGGCATAGACATCGCCCAGGTGCAGTTCGCAGCCGATGGAGGACAGTTTCAGAGTGCTATCGGCGTCGATGGTTTCCGAG
>JANMVC010000660.1:0-1830 GCA_031392315.1 Pyrinomonadaceae bacterium
TCCAGCCGTGCGACAGCAGCAGCGCGTGGCCATTAAGCATCCACTTGAAATCGACGCGCCGGTAGATATCAGTCGCCAGGCGAACAATTTCAGGGTCGTCATGAAACCGCTGGCGCGCCGTCAGCACTCCGGCCAGCAGCAACGCCGTATCGATAGAAGATATTTCACTCTGCCAGCGTCGGGCGCCAGTCTTCGCGTCCATCCAGTGGTAAAACCAACCGTGTTCGTGCCGAGCCTTGTGCCGGAAAAAGCGCAGCGTGTTGCGCACGCGTTCAAGAGCTTGTGCGGAAGTGATCCATTTCCGCTCCGCGGCAATGCAGAGCGCTGTCAAACCAAAACCGGTAGCCGCGATGCTGGCAACGTTCCGATGGCTTTCGTCCAAGGGCGCGCCATCCATTCGTGCGCGATCGGGCACGAGGCCCGTGTTAGCGTCGGCCTGCTCCCAGAAGTATTGAAAGGAGCGCCGTTCGAGGTCTTCGAGAAATAATTCGTCCTGGGCTGAAAGCTGGTAGGCGCTCGGCGACTGCTGAAACGAAGCGGAGGGTGCTACGGAATTTGATTGCAGCGGGAAAACTAACGCGAGGAGGGGTAGCAGGAAGACGCCGGCGACGACACAGCGAAAACCAGTGAATGCATGCCGTCTATTCATTGTCAGCAAGAGGTTGAATCCTGGCCAGAGTCCATTGCACCATTCAGCGGCTAACAACTTCAAACTTCGACTCGATCACCTCTGCGGAGTTTGGACCGACCATCACCTTGAATTCGCCAGGCTCAACCACAAACTTCATCTCGCGATTGTAGAAACCGAGGTGGCTCGCGGTCAGCTTCAATTCAACTTTTTTCTTTTCGCCGGCTTGCAGCGTGATGCGCTGAAAGCCTTTCAATTCCTTTACCGGTCGCGTCACGCTCGCCGCCACATCGCGAATGTAAAGTTGCACCACTTCATCGCCCGTGCGTTGGCCGACGTTTTCAACATCCACGCTTACGCTCAAACTACCATCACGTGAAATCTGCCGCGCACTCAATTGCAAGTTGGTGAACTTAAACTGCGTGTAGCTCAGTCCAAAGCCGAACGGATACAGCGGCGTCCAGGGTACATCAAGATACTTGGAAGTGTACTTGTTATTCGCATCGGGTGGCCGCCCCGTGCTCTTGTAGTTGTAATAAAGCGGCAACTGTCCCACTGTTCGCGGAAATGTTACCGGCAGTTTGCCGCCGGGATTCACATCGCCAAACAGGACGTCGGCAATCGCATTGCCGGCCTCGGTGCCGCCAAACCAGGTTTCCAGGATCGCTGGTGCGATTTGGTCCAGTTCGCTAATGGTCAGGGGTCGGCCGTTCATCAACACGACGGCATATGGGCTACCGCTGGAATGGATCGCCCGGATCAGTTCAAGCTGTTTGCCTGGCAGGTCAAGGGAGCTGCGCGAGGCGGCCTCGCCGCTCATCTCAGCCGATTCGCCCACGGCCACGATGGCAAAATCCGCCCCGCGAGCAGCGCGAACCGCGTCAGCGAAGCCTTCGGAAGAGAGACACGGGAACTCGCAGCCCTGAGCATGAACGACCTTGGTTTGCGCTGAGACTTTTGATTTGATTCCGGCCAGCAGTGTGACTGCGTCTTCCGGTTTGCCATCGCCCGTCCACGAGCCGATTACGTCTTTCTGGCTATCTGCCAGCGGTCCAATCACCGCAATCGACTTGAGAGACTTGCTCAACGGCAGCACATTGCCTTGATTTTTCAAAAGCACTACGGAGCGCGCCGCAGTCTTGCGCGCGGCGGCGACATGCTCTGAAGTGAAGATGGAATTCGCCTCCCGCGTCTCGTCGGCA
>JANMVC010000088.1:0-4561 GCA_031392315.1 Pyrinomonadaceae bacterium
TTCCTATCTTTCGAGCATGCTCATCGCTCATGAGCTGGCGTCTTCAAATCGGCCGGAAATTCTGGAGATGCTCCGCAACACGATCATCCTGCTGGTGCCGTCGTTGAATCCAGATGGCGTTGATATCGTCAAAAATTGGTACGACAAAACGCTGGGCACGCCTTACGAAGGCACCAGTCCGCCCGAGCTTTACCACAAGTATGTGGGTCACGATAACAACCGCGACTGGTATGCCTTCACGCAAGTAGAAACGCAGATCACTGTAGATAAAATTCACAACGTCTGGCATCCACAGATCGTGCACGACATCCACCAGCAAGGCGAGTACGGCGCGCGCCTCTTTCTGCCGCCCTACATGCCGCCGGTGGAACCGAATGTGCCGAAGCAAATCATCGAAGGCTACACTGAGCTTGGAAACTTCATGGCGCGTGAACTGCGCGCCAACGCATTTCAAGGCATCACTACTAATTCAACTTACGACGCATGGACGCCCGCGCGTGCGTATTCGCATTACCACGGCGGTGTGCGCATCCTTTCTGAGACTGCCTCAGCGCGAATCGCCTCGCCGATCACGCTTAAGTTTGACCAACTGCGCTCGCGTGACGGCTACAACCCGCAGAAAGCTTCCGACAACTTTGGACCGGTTTGGCGCGGTGGCGAATGGCACTTGCGCGATATTACAAACTACATGACCACCGCGGCCTTCACGCTGCTCTCGCACGCTTCTGAGAACCGCGAACGCTGGCTGAGTCGCTTCTATGAAATTGGAAAGGAGGCGGTGCGGCCGCGGAAGAAAGGAGAGCTCTGGGGGTTCAACGTCAAAGCATCTGGCAACATTGAGAGCTTGCTGCGAATATTCGATCGAGCGGGGGTGCAATACGGTTGGCCCAAGGGACAGAAGCGCGTCACGATAGAGACGTTCTATTCCGCAGAGTTGAACTACCCTGGTGATACCATTCTCGTCCCACTCGAGCAACCGTACGGAGCCTTCGCCAAAGCGTTGCTCGAACGTCAACATTATCCGAACCTACGCGATCCAAGCGGCAGTCCGATATCTCCCTATGACGTGACAGCCCATACGCTGCCCCTACTAATGGGAATTGAGGTAGAAGCGTTGGCTGCGCCATTCAAAGCTACGTTTCCGCGCAAAACAAACATCAGTCGGGCGATTAGCGATTGTCATTCATCGTCACGTCGCACGATTGCAATCTACAAGTCTCACTTAGCTTCGATGGACGAGGGTTGGACCAGATGGACCTTGGGGGCAAGCTGTCCACAACATGAGGAGATCACCGACGCGACTATTCGAGCAGGACACTTCGAACAGAGAAACCCTGTTTCCGAGGGAGAAAAGCAATTCTACGGGGATCTTCGCTACAAAACAGTAATTATCCCGGACCAATCGCTAGCAGCAATTCTTAACGGCCACCGGGCTGGTGCGATGCCGCTTGAATACACCGGCGGGCTTGGACAGGCAGGCGTGAAAGCGTTGCGTGAGTTTGTCGAACAAGGCGGCACGCTCGTCTGTTTGAATCGTGCTTCCAGCTTCGCGATTGAACAATTCAAACTTCCGGTGCGCGACGTTGTCGCCGGCGTTTCTCAAAAAGAGTTCTTCGTGCCAGGCTCGATCCTGCGCATCGAGCTTGATACGTCGCATCCGATTGCGCGAGGGATGCCGAAAGAATCAATCGCATGGGTCGAGGACTCGCCGGTGTTTGAAGTTTTAAGTGGCACGGGCGTCTCGCCCGTGAGCGGCGCGGCGCAGAAAACCACGGGCGGGACGCCCGTGCCACAAGTGCGTGTCATCGCGCGTTACCCATCAAACAAGAATCCGCTGCTGTCAGGTTGGCTGCTTGGCGATAGTCGCTTGCGCGGAAAAGCTGCGCTCGTTGAAGTCACCATGGGCAAAGGACGAATCATTCTCTTCGGCTTTCGGCCCCAATACCGCGCGCAGTCGCTGGCCACGTATCCGCTTTTCTTCAATGCCATCAGGAGCAAATAGTTTTTCCGGCGTGTCTCGGATAAAACTGGCGGTGGCAGTTATCGCCAGTCTCTATTTCCTGTCTGTCTACGCCGGCGACTCGGTGGCGCTCCAACTGCCGCTGCTCGGTGGCCAGGATTCAATGCATGACTGGAACTACCTGCTCGACAGTTTGGGTTTGTTGCGCTCGACAGGAAAAGTGGCGGGTGCCATTCGGCTTTTGGGCACAATCGTAATAGGGCTCGCTGCGGCCGGGTCCATTAAATTCGCCAGGCCGCCCTCCGGAAACCAAGTTCGGCGCGTCCCCGTTGGATATTGAAACCTCCGGATTGTCCGCAACGTATAATCGCGGTAGACGACAAAGCGGTTTGCTGGTCAATGATGCGCCGCTGTCGTGGCCAACATGGTCTTTCCTTTTATCTCTTCGTTTCTCGTCCTGATTCTTTTGGCCCTGGCGGTCTACCTTTGGTGGAGGCCCTCTGCTTCCACCGACGGCGATGCTCTCCTTCCACCTCCTGAACGTGGGTTATTCATTGACGCCACGCCGGACGGCCAGGCTGAAACGTTAGCGACGGCCGAAGCCGACGCAGCAACAGCGGTGAACGCTCTTAGACGCGCCGAACTCCTTGAACGTGCGAAAAGCGGTGAGAAATCAGCGCTGCAGGAAGCTCACAACTCAAAGGACGCCGCCTTCTACGAGCAAGCGTTAGACTTACTTATCGCCGGCGCCGAGTCTGATCCCAAACTGCTTTCGCTGGTTTCTTACGTTGCTCGGCACGACTTACGAATTAATCAGACACTCGCTGAGAGAGCCATAGATTCCTACAAACGCGCACCCGACCGAAATTCAACCGCCAAGACACTGCATCTGGCCGCGCTCTGCGACGACGCGGCGATTTACCAGGACGCTGTGGAAACCGTGTTGAAGTTTTGGCGGGATGGGCGGCTGCCGGAAGTTTCCGCGCCGGAGTTGCGCGCTGTACTCGAAGGTGAATTCTGGATACTATCCGCACCCACAAGAAGCTCAGGCGCAGGTTTTCTCTTGAAACGCACTCTAGCGGATGCCCGACGCGAACTGGAAGCGGCGCCAATGGTTAATTCAACTCAACTCCCAACCCCCTTGAACTGAAAGAGGCAATAACCCATGCAAAACTTTGACATCGTCTCAATTCTGCCAGTGTTCTTCTTGGCGATAGCGCTCCTCATCGTGCTCGTGCTCATCCTGAAGAAGATTTTGGTTAACGTCGGCGCACGCGAGATTGCGATCAAGGAGCGGCGCTATTTCGGCGCCAAGATGCCTCCGGGAAGGGTGGTCGCTACGGAAGGTGAAGTCGGCATTCAAGCCGACGTGCTCAAGCCTGGGCTACATCTGATCAGGTATCCCTTTGAGCGGGTCGAACGCAAAGTGCCATTAATCGAAATCGGCGCGGATGAGTTGGGGATTGTCGAAGCGATTGACGGCGAACCAATGCCGCCGGGCAAGATCTTTGCTCCTGACCGCGCGCAAAATGCGCATAATAATTTCCAGGATCCAATTGCGTTCATCAAGCAAGGCGGTGTGAAAGGCATTCAATTGCGAACCCTGCCGCCTGGACTGTGGCCCATCCATCCATATCTCTTCCGCGTTTCGGTAGCGAATACGACAGTAATCCCGCAAGGCAAAGTCGGCGTCATTATGGCGGCTGACGGTGCTCCGCTCGATCCAGGTCGTCTGCTTGGTAAAGCAATTACGGGTCATCTCAGTTTTCAGAATGCCGAGCTTTTCGCTTCGTCAGGAGGACAGCGTGGGCCGCAAGTAGACATTCTGACACCCGGCACCTATCGCATCCTGACGCAATCTGTCTCCTTTGATAACAACGAGGACGTCAAACCCGGGTTGTTCGCGATTCGGCTTTTCGACGCCACTGTGATCAACGAAAACCAGATCGGTCTGGTTGAGGCGTTGGATGGTTCGCCGCTGAACCCGAGTGATTACGTCGCTGAATCGGTTGCCGGACACGACAACTTCCAGGATGGACATGAGTTCATCGATGGCAAAGGGCAACGCGGGCCGCAGAAGGACATTCTTTTGCCCGGCACTTACTACGTCAATCCACTGCTTTTCAAAGTGATTCCCGAAAGCGCCAAAGAGGTGAAGCCCGGTGAAGTGGCGGTCATCGTATCCAACACCGGCAAAGACCCCTCGGAAGACATTCGCCGTCAGATGGCGGCGAAGGTCCGCGAACGAATGGAACGCGAAGAGAAAGAGCAGGCTGAGGATACTGTCGCCCGGCTCGACAAGCTGGACGACAAGCGCACTGCTGAACAGATCAAGAGCGAACTAATGAGCGGGGATCCCGCGGACCGCCGGCTTGATGAGGGAGCGCATGAAGCCTATGTCGTGCCCGAAGGTTATCGCGGCATCCAGGAAACTGTGGTGGGTCCCGGCCGCTACTATGTAAACACCCTGGCGATCAGTCCCATCATTATTCCCACGACCAACCTGACCGTTGAATGGACGTCGGGCGAAGTTGCCAACACTTTCAATCCTTTTGAGGTGATCTCAAAAGACGGTTTCACGATGCAACTGGAAGTTCGCGT